>CAYTOP010000023.1:0-6076 GCA_964439585.1 uncultured Gammaproteobacteria bacterium | reverse complement strand
ATTCGTTTTAGTTCCCAATTTTCTTTTGAAAACAGTTTTACCGTTTCGTAGTTGATCATATTGTCGACTATCACAGCGGAGACTCTATCTTCCTCATCATTCAACTCTTTTCGTGTTTTGACATTCAGAGGTACAACATACTTAGCAGCTATCAAAATTGCGATAAACAAGGCAAATACCAGAATTCCAATCCTGATGTCCAAATTTAAAAAAAAGTAAAGCATCACCAGAAAAGCAAGAACTACTTCTAAAATTCTATGATGAATTGAATAGTGCAAACTACCGAAAGCGGAATCGCCACGCTTAAATAGACTGATAAGCGAACCGGTACTTTTGTTTGTGTGGAAGGTAAAATCTAAATCTGAATCTTTTTGAAAACTGCGATCCTCGCATCCGCAGCTGCCCTAATAAGGATGCTATCACCAATCATAAAAGAAAATCCTTCAAATATAACCCCAAAAACTCTAACACCCATGTATTCAAGAAGGATTAATAAAAGGATCTGAAAATTTCCGCCTGGAATGGTGTCGACAAATAATTTATAAAAATAAGGAGTAATATTACTAATCAAAGCACCAAAAACAATAAGAAGCAGAAAAAGCAGGAATCTCCACTTCTTTTGTGCCATAAAATGGTAATAAACCTTCAATATTTTTAGTAATTTTCCCATAATAATCCAGAACAAAACAAAGCTGGAAATACAATTGTATATTTTCTTATACTCTTTTTAAATACCAAAAAAACTATTTAGTTTGTGTATATAATAGGTGGCCATGCATGCATATCTTTTAATAGGCAAAGGGTCACCAGCCATAGAGGAAGAAATTGCCAAACTGCTTGCTAAACTTGCTGCTGAGAGGCTGGATTACGAGGTTGCAAAAATCGAGGACGTTCGCGAGTTGCAAAATTTTACCAAACTGGCCGTTACTAAACCCACGGCTATAATAATTAAAGACATAGGTTCTGCTACTGAGGAGGCACTCAACGCCTTCCTCAAAAGCCTCGAGGAACCGCAAGAATTATTATATTTTATTTTGCAGGCACACTCCGAGGCAGCAGTGCTTCCCACAATTCTTTCGCGATGTCGCGTAATTTATCTTGCAAAGCAAAAGTACAAAATAGACGAGACCAAATATGACCGTTTCCTAAGCTGCACCATATCAGAAAAATTTATATTACTGGAAAAATTTAAAGCTCGCGATGAAGCAATTGTTTTTCTTGAAAATTTAATTGTATACCTCCACCACACCATTAAATCTAAACCAAAAACCAAATCTAACTATCTTAAAGTCGCTCAAAAAACGCTTAATAGCATTAAGGCGAATGGCAACATCAACCTCCAATTAACAAATTTTGCGATACAACTCACCCGCATTATCCACCTTGAAACGGCCTGAGTTTTTCTATATCATCTTTTTTGTGGCAACAGGAAACGCGTTCTTGGGCTATAAGCAAATTTAAGGTATAATTAACGATACCTTCGAAGAAGTACGCAACTTTTTTTATACTTAAGAAACCCGAGTTTGCAGCGGCAAACGAAGCTTTCGAGTATATAGTTTCTTGCGAGAGCTACACGCTCAAGTAAGAGGAGTACAACTCAAATAACATGGCAAACGATAATTCTTATACTGCAAAAGAAATACAAGTCCTTGAAGGATTGGACCCGGTTCGAAAAAGACCGGGAATGTATATTGGCTCAACTGACATTCGAGGTTTGCATGAGCTTTTGCGTGAAATTGTTGATAACTCAGTCGACGAGTCATTTGCAGGAGTTGCAAAAAATGTGTGGGTTTGGCTTACCAAGGACGGTTCGGCAACCATCGCAGACGACGGCCGTGGAATTCCTGTGGATCGTCACAAATCAGGCAAAAGTGCTCTTGAAGTTACGATGACTAAATTACACGCCGGTGGAAAGTTTGGTGGGGGAGCATATAAAGTTTCCGGAGGACTTCATGGAGTAGGAGCATCAGTTGTAAACGCACTTTCTTCGTATTTTAGGGTGGTCGTGTTAAGAGACGGAAAAGCTTACTACCAAGAATATAAAAGGGGTGAACCACTAAAAGACGTTACTGTTGCAAGTGACACTCAACTTAAAGAATGGTTACCACAAGAGTATGTCGAAAATTTAAAGAATGGCAAAACAGGCACAATAACAACATTCACCCCAGATCCATCTATCTTCAAAGACATTGCATTTGATGATGCCAGGATAAAAATCCAATTAAAAGACAGAGCATACTTAGTACCTGGTTTGGCGTTTCATTTTAAAAACGCTGTAACTGACGATGAAGCCCATTATTACTTTGAGGGGGGTATAAAATCCTTAGTTGCGCACTCAAACCGCGGGAAAGCAACTGTATCAGATGTTATTTATATTGCAAAAGAAGACGAAAACCAGTCAATTGCAGCGGAAGTTGCAATTCAATACACCCAAGCTTATTCCGAAAACGTCAAGGGTTATGTTAACGGTATTAACACAGTTGATGGCGGAACTCACATAACCGGCTTTCGAATTGCACTAACAAGGTCTATCGGCGATTACGCCAAAAAACTAGGCATAACCGATAAGTTTGGCAATGGCAAAGACGGCTTAACAGGTGAGGATATGAAGGAAGGCTTAACAGCCGTTGTTTATGTAAAAATGCCATCTGAAACGCTCCAATTTGAAAGCCAAACAAAAGCAAAATTGAATAATCCCGAAGTGCAAGGTTTCCTATCTTCAATGGTTAAGGAAGGGCTTGACACCTACTTCGAAGAACACCCGCAAGACGCCAAATCAGTAATCGAAAAAATTACGTTGGCTGCCAAGGCAAGACTAGCAGCACGAGCAGCTAAAGACGCAGTCCTTAGGAAAGGTGCCCTTGAAGGTGCGTCACTTCCAGGAAAACTTGCAGACTGTCAATCACGCGACGCCGAAATTTCAGAGCTTTACATTGTAGAGGGTGATTCAGCAGGCGGCTCAGCAAAGCAGGGAAGGGACAGAAAATTCCAAGCAATATTGCCACTTGGCGGAAAAATTTTAAATACTGAACGAGCTCACCTGGATAAAATCGTCAAGTTCGAAGAACTCAAAGATTTAATAGTTGCGCTTGGTGGGGGAATAGGCGAAAGCGTTGATTACAACAAAATCCGTTATCACCGCATAATTATCATGACAGATGCTGATGTTGATGGTGAACACATCAAAACTCTGCTTTTGACATTCTTCTTCAGACATATGCCCGAAATTGTTACCAAAGGTTATTTATATATTGCACTACCGCCACTTTATAAAGTCCAAATAGGCAAAAAGGTATTTTATGCTTACACCGACGAGGAAATGAACAAAATTATCAAGGAAGAAGCAAACGGCGGTAAATTCTCGCTTCAACGCTATAAAGGTCTTGGTGAGATGAACCCAAGCCAATTGTGGGAAACTACCATGGATCCAGCAACCAGAATTCTAAAACAAGTTAACGTTGAAGATTCGGAAGCGGCGGATAATACTTTTACAGTTCTAATGGGTTCTGAAGTTGCTCCCAGAAAGAAGTTTATTCAAACCCACGCAAAGTTGGCGACTCTCGATATTTAGGAAAACTTTAACAACCTCCCGTCTCCTAAAATTCTCTTTTCCCCCAATACAGTAATTTTTTTACCCTCAACAGTAACCACCTCGCCGTTTTTGAGAAGATACAAATCTCCCTTCTTCCAGTGCTTTTTTATTTCAGGCAATAACGACTCCTCGTAATGCGGATAGATCTCGAAATCAATTAAGCCCAACCCGGGCATCAAATTCGCTCCAGGTTCTGGTTCGCCAAGGTACCAATCTGAGACATTTTGAGTTTTGCTGCACGCCATACTTCCCGCAGAGGAGCCGACGTAGGTAGTTCCACCGTCCAAAATATTACTTAAACTGTCAGCAAGCATGGAGCGTCTCATCCAGTAGAGTAGATAACCAGTCTGACCCCCTGCAATCCACAAAATATCAGCACCGGAAATCTTTTTGACCACATCTTGATAAACACAGCTTTCAAGCTCTATTATTTCCATTTCTGCACCCAGTGACATCGCAACTCTTACTGACTCGCCGCCTTTCCATGCACCGTAAAACTCGCCATTCGCCGCGGTTGGAATATAAACTAACCGTTTACCCTTAAAACTGCCGCCAATAAATTGCTTCAGTTTAGGAATCGTTAAAGGGTTTTTTGCTTCAGAAGCCAAGAATAATCTTTTCATGGCTAAAGTATACCAGAAACTATTGTAATGTAGAGAATTGTGCATCTATTTTTTGGCGTTCGATAATACACCGCGGAATACTTAGCAAGAGAAGGCTATTCACTCTAGCAATCAATCTCAAAAAAAACAAGTCATTCAAAAGTTGTAAAAAAATAAATAAATCCTATAATACAGGTATGCACGAGAGCGAACGGGGCTTGAGATATACTCTTAGAAGTCTTCTCAATAGGAAACTCACACCAAAAGAAACCGAACTTCGTCAACAAGTGGCATACGATGTTGCACAAAGATTTTCGACAGATGAAGAATGGAGTGGCTGGATCACAGGTATCTTGCTTTTCGGCTCGATGGTTAATGGCAAGCCGCGTAAAAAATCTGACATTGATTTAGCAATTATTACCAAACAAGATAACTTTTTTGGTTTAGATTACGCATGGATTACACAAAGGTTGTCTGAGTCCGCAAAAACATACCTTCAAGATATAGGGAAAGAAAACTTGCGAATACATTGCACAATATGCCCACAATCATGGCTTGATAATCCATCAGGCGCGGGAATTCGTAATCCAGAATTTTTAGAAGCACTGAAAGATGCCCAGCCGATTTACAGAAAGTCATAGTTTGGAGCAAAAATTAATCATCAAAAGCAAGATCCGCAGATGACAGAATGCTTTTGCGCGGCAGATTAGAACTAGGCTAATACAAAATAACTTACAAAGAAGTACTTTCTTTATTTCCAGGATTTAACACTCGGGGTTTCGATACTCAGCCAAATATCATCTTTTTTGCACCAAAACAGCTTTCTCAAATATCTCTTCTTTGGTTTGGTAAAATAATTATAACTAAAGCTCTTCGCTTTCAGTAACATTTTCTTCCCACACTCTGGACAAATCATTTTTTGAACTCCAATATAATATTTTCAGCTAAGAATCTAAACTCATTTCTCTACCGGGTAAAAACATGCCGTTATCGAGCTCAAGCGACTCATGCAAACTTCCGCCTATATTAATAACCCTGACACCAACCACTCTGTATTCTCGACCTCCCATACTTACAAATCCGTAATCAGGTTGTCCGTCTTCTCCAAGAGGATAGACAAACCGATCACCAATAAATTCATCATACAAAGTTCTCTCACCTTTCATCGCCATGGCTGTATTATACAAAATTCGCTGAGGAAATGGGATGTTAACTATTTTCTTCAACTATTTTATCGATTTCAGCCAATTGAATAGCAATAAGTACATCAACTGTCTTACAAATTCCTAGTCTTCTTTCTATATAATCTATCGTTCTTTGTCTGTGCTCGGGGTCAAGAATCGGTTTAACCTCTTCAATGACATGCATATTGCTCTCTAAATTTTCCAATGCCTTTGCGACTCTCGATTCAGTTGTTTTTTGCTCATGCATTTCGGAAAGTAAACTCGCCACATGCTCTCCGTCCTTGTTGGGAAACTTTACTAATAATTTCTTCAGCACTTTTTCCTCATGTTTAGCTTTTGCATCTCTATCCCGAAAACCAAGAGCTTTAATTTCTTTACTTTCCAACTCCACCCAATCGTGAATATTTAAAAGTTCCAAAACCCGCAGTGGATTAACACCATCATCTTTAAACTGTTCGTGAAGAATAATTGGAAAAGTTTCCGTCCGCCAGGTGTGTGAACCCACCACATCACCCTTTTTAACGAAGGGGTTATTGGTGTAGCGCGGATTGTCTTTTAACGGCCTCAAATCATGTACGAAAGCGTATGCTTTTTTAATAACAGCTTTACTTGCCATATTTGAATCTTACAGCAAGAATTTTGAAAAAGACATATAATTGTTGGTGGTTCTTCATCATATTCTAATGTAATGAATAACT
>CAYTOP010000022.1:10947-16753 GCA_964439585.1 uncultured Gammaproteobacteria bacterium | reverse complement strand
TTTGCACGGCGAATCCTGGCGAGCCTACCCCTTTGGAAGTTTCAAGCTCAAAAGAGTATAATGAATTCCTACGTCAATTAATAAGCCAACAGTTGTGTTTATCGCAACATATCCTCCTCGTGAGTGCGGAATAGCAACCTTCACCCAAGATCTGCTTTCAGCATTTAAAAAAATGTTTAAAGAAAATGCAGAGTGCGTCGTTGCGGCTATTAATTTGTCGGCACTTGATAGTTATGAATATCCACCAGAGGTGCATTGGCAAATTAGCGAAAATAATAAAACTGAATACCGCGCACTCGCCAACGACCTTAATCAAAATCCCAAAATACTCACCACAATTATTCAGCATGAATATGGAATTTTTGGCGGCGAAGAGGGAGAGAACATTCTCTCATTTATTAGTGCATATAAAAAGACATTAATCGTTACACTCCACACTGTTATCCCAAATCCCAGCCCAAAAATGAAGCTTGTTACAGAAAAAATAATCAAGCGAGCCAATAAGATTGTTGTACTTACCGAAAATTCCAAAAAAACCGTAGAGGCTTTATACCAAAGCTCAGTAGGTAAGATTGTCGTTATTCCCCACGGCATACACAACACCTCTTTCATATCAACTACCAGGCCAAAACAAAAACTTCAACTGGAAAATAAAAGCGTTCTAACAACCTTTGGGCTTCTTAGTCGTGGCAAAGGAATAGAGTATGTTCTCAAAGCTCTTCCTGTCGCCGTCAAGCAATTTCCTCAACTCGTTTATCTAGTTCTTGGGGAAACCCATCCAGTCGTAAGAAGAACAGAGGGAGAGTCGTACAGACTTGAGCTTTTGTCACTTGTGGAAAAGCTTAATCTGAAAAAACATGTCAAGTTTTTCGATCAATATTTAGATTTACCAGATCTCTTAAATTTTTTAAAAGCTACAGATATTTATATTTCCACCTCAATTAATCCCAACCAAGCCGTTAGTGGAACACTTTCATATGCTCTAGGCGCGGGTCGGGCTGTCATTAGTACTGATTTCGTACAGGCACGAGAATTGATTTCAGAAAATATTGGCCGAGTTGTCCCAGCTAAAGACTCTAAAGTGCTTGAGCGAGAAATCATTAGTCTTCTCTCAAACCCTGGTAAGCTAAAGAAAATGAATAGATATGCATATGAAATTACACGCCCAATGCTTTGGACAAATGTGGCACTAGGGTTTAGCAAAATTATTCTGGAATTAAGCCCTCAACTATACCCAAAAGGTTCTCTTCCTGAAATAAATCTAACTCACTTGCACTATATGAGTGATAATTTTGGACTTTTCCAATTTGCAGACCTCAATAAACCAAACAAAAAGTTCGGTTATACACTTGATGACAATGCACGGGCTTTGGTTGTTGCTTGCGCCCTACAAGAGAATGAGCTAGTTGAAAAATATTTGAATTTCATTTCACTATGCCAATTGCCAGATGGTACTTTCACAAATTATTTAAGCCACAAGAAAAAAGAACCTACTGTCCAAAACACACAAGAGGATACCGAGGAAAGCTATGCTCGCGCTTTATGGGGAGTGTGTTTTGTACTAAATACTCCAAACTTAAAACCGGAAGTATATAGCTTAGCAAAAGGCATTTTATTAACTGCCCTACCCAATGCTCACAACCTGGATCATGTGAGAGCTAAGGCTCTTACAGTCAAAGCGCTTGCTCTCATTTACAACTCAGGGGTTCTTAAACAAAATATATTGCAAGACCTTGTTGATAAGCACGCAAAGTCACTACATAATTCATTTAAGGAAAATAGCAACGAATCTTGGTCTTGGTTCGACAATTCTCTTGAATACAATAATGCTGTACTTCCCGAGAGCTTGTTCGTAGCTTCAGTTGTCACAAAAAATAGACTATATATAAAAACTGCTCATAAATCTCTCAAATTTCTTGTAGACAAGACTTTTACACATAAAATGTATATTCCGATAGGCAACGAAACATGGCATACGCAAAACCAAAATAGGAGCCAATTCGACCAGCAGCCCGAGGATCCAACAGCAATGGTACTTGCACTTGCAACCGCATACAAGATCACTCACAATGAAAAGTACAAAAAACTTGCTGAAGTGTGTTTCTCTTGGTTTTTGGGGAACAATATTTTAAAGATGCCACTTTATAATTCACTAAACGGCGGGTGTTTTGATGGTCTTCACCCCGACAGAGTAAACTTAAACCAGGGAGCAGAATCACTTGTTTCTTACCTTTTGGCAAGAATTGAGATTGAAGCAATTATTTAGAAAAATGAAAATCAAAAAAATTCAGGGGCTTTTTCCAAATATCGCCATTGCAAGGTACAATCTAGCTGCCTGGCAAAAAAGAGGAAGTGATTCAACTTATTTCATTGGTCGCGAAGTAACAAAACCAGGACACCATGGAGAACCCGACACTGGGATACTCAAACTTTTTGAGCTCGCCAAAAACGGAGAAATCCTTCAGGAGAGAACAATTTGGAAACCTGTGTATAGTGGCATCAACTTGGAAGATCCGCGAGCTCTTGAGGTAGAAGATGACAGTCTGGTCATTGGCTTAACCGCAGTGCTCAGAAATAAAAGAGGTAAACCTGTCCCCTTTCCTGCAATTGTTAAAATAAATTTGTTCGACTCTTGGAACAAAAAGCTTCCACCATTTTTGGTTATCGAAACTTTTGGGCCGGGAAAAAACGTGACTCCAATTGATAACTTTACCTATATGTACAGGCCCGAGAAACGTGAGTATTTTCATAAAATATTAGTTTTTTCACTTCACAAACAAGTACCCAAAAAGCTTTCTGACATAGTGTTTCCTACGAACATATCTTGGGCTACCTGGAGAGTAGGAACCACGATGTCTCCCATTTGGGTAAACGACAAAGATGCACTTTTTATAATACATGGCATAACAATACAAAATATTAATGGGACAGACAAATACATTTATAGCCTTGGGCGCGCCAAACTTACCCGCACGGGGAACAAATTTGAAGTAAAGGTGTCAAAAGAGCCAATTCTAACACCGGATGATTTTTTAAATGAAGATGGAACCCAAATGGTAGAAGATCTTCACCCGGAACTGAGACGTGTGATTTATTCTTGTGGTGGCATAATTAAAAATGGTGAAGAAGACAGATTATCGCTTTATGTAAATGTTGGTGATCGAGCAACCTTCGAGGTTCAGTATTCAATTGAGGAGCTGAAAGAAGGGCTGTTTGATTAACAATATATCGTTATTTTGTAGTTTCAGAGTCGCTTGTAAACTGTAGCCAGGACCCCAAAAGTATCCCACTCCGGCAAATAAGGTGTAGACATAGAAAGTCTAGGTTGTTTCGTTTTAGGTTTCACTTTAGGATCTACGACATCCAGGGCTGCTTACTTTTCACTTTTGAGGGCTTCTTGAAGCAAGATTGAACTCAGTGTTGTCGCGCGATCAGCCGATCTAAGCCTACCTTCATGACCTTGCGCTATTAATGCTATCTCTTTCCATACATCATCATATGGGCCAACCGGATTATCAATTTGATATTTATCTCTAATTTTTACAATATAATTATTTACAAAACCTATTTTACCCTCGTAAAGCCAGTTGGATATTCTTCTTAAATCTGTAGATAAATTAGCAAGTTGAATATTCATACGCCGAATCTTTCCTTTACAATTTCGATAAATCGTTTTCTTGCATTAGCATCTAGAATTTCCTGGCTGTTATTGCCCAAATTGGGACGCAGGTTAATTAAAGCAACGGTCTCGATATTTTTCGTATCCGAGTCGATTCCCCCTCCCCAAATACTATCTTTATCTGCACCATTTTCAAGTAACACCTTTTCCCCGTCCACATGCCATTCTCCTCCTATTGCTACAAGATTGTTTTTTACATCAACAACTATTTTTATGTATTTTCCGTAATCTTTTTGTGCAACCCCTAAATCCCTTGCAACTACTTTATCCTTGATAAACACAACGCCCATATTGCAATTATAATTGAAGTTGTTAGCAAAATTTACTATCAAACTGGCGCGTAAATAGTCGTAATTATAGTGTTAAAAATAATTGGCTTGTACCCTTCGACATCCAGCGCTGCAAAATAGCTTCAGATGTTATAATTGCCTATGGCTTCAAAGGACAAATCTAAAGTTGAGGTAATCCCACTAGCAGAATCAAAACCGTCAAGCAGGATAACTGAAATTACTCGAGAAGTAAAAATAACCACAATAAACCTTATTCGGGGTTTTATAGAACCTAATTCCCCTACTGGATTCCGTGAAGAAATTGCGGGAAAAGAGGGATCGTTGATAATTATCCGCGGTTTTGGTAAAAAATCATCTCTTCCTGAAACAAGAATTAAAGAAGAAATGTATAAACTTGGGCTGAGTGGGGTCATTACTGGAATTGCAGCTGGTCCGGGAAACGAGGAACTAGAGAAATTCGTCGCACAATTGATATCCGAGGTTGAAAAATATGACAGTAAACCTATTTTGGTTGGATACAGCTTAGGAGGTTTAATTGCATTATTGGCTTATCACCATGGGATACAGGACAAAATTCGTGGAATCATAACCGTTGGAGCTCCTATTAACGGCATTAAGGCTGTTCTTTTACTTAAACGAAAAAGTGGATTGCTAAAAGAAATTTCTCCAGGAAGTAAGTTTTTAGAAACATTAGGAACTAAGAAATACCATCCTAATACATATCATCTCTTGGCTGAATTTGACCAGTTTGTTGGAAATCCGAGCCTAATAAACATTGATGGGAAAAAGATTATTCTGCCCATAAGGGGCCATAACAATTTTCTAGAAGCACAAATAACTGCCCAGGAAGTAGCTAAATTGGCAATGGAAATGTTGAAAAACAATCTTGCCTAGCACATAGACATCAATTGCCAACTTCAGAAACTTCTGACAAAGAATTTCAGCTTCGCTCAAGATCTTCGATTCGCTTGCCCCATTCAAACTTGTGAAACAAACCCGTGCTATACTGGATTAATGAAGGCTCTTGCAGTAATTTACATCACAATTGTTGTCTTAGCATTCAAGGCACTCTTCGGAAAATTAGTTAACAGATATAAGAACTTCTAGGAGCCGTTCTGTTTTTTTACAATACTAACACGAGCTGTCATTGGTGATATTTCCTGAGGAATTTATTTTTATTGATCGGCAACCCGAATTGGTGTTCACCTTCCCCTCCCATCGACCATCATCTTCATACTCTCCTTTAATCAAAGTTGCTTCTGGGTATTTATCTATAATAACCGACGGAATTCCGGGCGATGTCTGGGTAGTCGAACCACCGCCCGAGCTCGTTGTAGTCGGTGTCGCATTAACAGAAACAGAGGAACCAACAGATCCTATTAGATATGGATTGAGTAAACTATATGCATATGACGAATGATTACTACCCTTTCCACCTTTGGTTTGAAAAGCTGACGTGCCATCTTTGCCGCACCAGTTAGTAATTTGGGTCACTCCACCGGGGTGTTGTGAAATAAACGAGGTAACATTATAAACACTGCCTGAAATTATCAACCAACAATTTTGAAGAATGTTATGAGTTGCAATTTCGGAGACTGACAGAGTTAAATTTGACGCAGATGCTCCACCTCCGCCTGAAACAACTGGTGTTGCTGTAGGATTTGCGGAGGCAGCAACTGTCGGAACAAGTGGTGAACCATTATTCAGAGCTACAGAACTTCCTAAATTTGCAATAAAATAATTTCCCAAAAGACTATATGCGTATGCGGAGTGGTTACCTCCCTGGCCTCCTTTGCTCTGATATGCCTGGGTTCCATCTTTACCGCAATATGGTGCT
>CAYTOP010000022.1:1039-10937 GCA_964439585.1 uncultured Gammaproteobacteria bacterium | reverse complement strand
CCTGAAACAATTAGCCAACAATTTTGCAGTGTTGAATGTTTCGCAACCTCTGCTGCATCAATTAATGCCGACGAACCTCCCCCTGCTTGTGAAGCGGTAAGCGTTGGAATCGGACCAACTGAGCCAAATGGTTTTATAACTACTTTAGTCGGATCGTTAGGATCAGGGTAAAGAATATTTTCGGGTAATCTGCCAACTGGACCGATGTAATAACTTCGCAATAAACTCGCAGCAAAACTAGAATGCTTTTCGGGAGGATTTTTGTCACGAGTGTTAAAAGCAGCTGTTGCATCGCCTCCACAATACCCCACAATCAAATCTGACCCGCCGGGGTGTTGTGCAACAAATACCGTTACATCATAAACATTCCCGTCAACAATTAACCAGCAGTCTTCTGCTTTATTGTGCTTTGCGATGGCTTCTTCAGTAAGAGCTCCGGTAAGTGCCGGATCATCGGCTGCACTGGCGTCAGCCAGCTTATCATTTGCCGCTTGAGTCTTTGCGAGTTCAGCTTTTACATCACGGCCTTCGTAATAGTTGACCATCCCTGCTGTTAAAAGCGTTGTAATAAAGATAAAAAAGCCACTAAGCATTAGACCTGTTAGGATTTTGAGTTTCATGGTTAATTCAGTTCGATGCTTGCTATTGTTATGTTCTCAAATGGTACACCTGTGGGGCCAGTAGGAAGTGCGGCAATATTGTCAACAACATCCATTCCAGCTACAACATCAGCAAAAATGGTATGTTGTTTATCCAACCAGTCAGCATCTTGGGTTAAAATGAAAAATTGGCTGCCGTTGGTATCTGGGCCATTATTGACCATTGCAACAACTCCCCTGACCATCTTGTCATCATCGTCGATTTCATCAGGGAAACTGTAACCGGGACCGCCCTTGCCCCATTGTGTACGAGTCGAATCAAATTTTGACAATGGATCTCCGCCCTCTATCAAGAAATTTGAGACTACACGATGAATTCTTGTACGTTCATAAAATTCCTGATTTGTCAGTTTTATAAAATTCTCAACTGTTTTTGGGGTGTCATCGCGAAACTTTATCTTGATATCACCCATATTAGTATGCAGTGTTGCAGATGTAATAAGTCTTAATTTGGACATAAAGTACACCTGCTTACTCATATAAATTGCACTTATAAAGGAAAGTACCAAAATGCCAACCAATCCGAATATTAAAAGCTTGTTTTTAAGCTTGCTCCGAAGCCTTTTCATTATTGCTAGGAAATAGTGTAACATTTATCTTGTGAGTATAAAACTCCAAGCGTAAGTTGAGTATGAGAAAAAACATTGGAATTCTCCTTATTATTCTTTGCTGTATCGGGGCAATCGTTCTGTGGTTACCATCCGCACAAGGAAGTGGCATTAGTTTCAGAAGTTTTAGTCAAATTGCGGCATTAATTGGTATTATCTTGTTGTCAATAAACTTTATCCTCTCGACAAGATTAAAATTCCTCGAGGGTTTTTTCGGCGGCTTAAATCAAGTTTACATTATCCACCATGTTGTCGGCATCACAGCACTTCTTTTTCTTCTAGTACACCCCGTGCTAATTGCAATCTATTATTGGAAAATTTCCCTTGCGGCTGCTTTCGATGTCATTTTTCCCTCACCGATTAGTGGATTCGCCACATGGTTTGGCATGGGTGCGCTTCTCACACTAATTCTTCTTTTAGTTTTAACCTTATACGTAAAACTGCCTTATAACCTTTGGAAATTAACCCATAAATTCATGGGCATAGCCTTAATACTTGCCACTATTCATGTGCTTTTTATCTCAAGCACCGTTTCGAATAATTACCCGCTAAGGTATTACATCTTATCTTTTTGCACGATAGGGCTTATTTCTTATCTTTATCGAACACTTTTAGGAAGATTTTTTGTAAAACGAGTAAGGTATAAAGTGGACAAAATTAAAATAGTAGAAAACGTAACCGCGATAATTCTTTTCCCTCTTGCTAAAAAACTAAAATATCTTCCAGGTCAATTTATATTCATTAAATTCGCATCGCTCGGAATAACATCCGAGGAACATCCTTTTTCTCTAACTAGTACTCCAGATGAGGAAGTAATCAGTATCGCAGCAAAGTCATCAGGTGATTATACTGAAACGCTAAAACTTTTGAAGGAGGATTCAATCGCTACTATTGAGGGGCCGTTTGGTAGATTTTCATTTGTTGAAGCACGGCGTAAAAAACAAATCTGGATAGCAGGCGGCATTGGTATTACCCCTTTTCTTTCAATGGCGAAAAGTTTTACCAAAGACAATGGCTATGAGGCAACTTTGTATTATGTAGTTAAAGTTCATAAAGAAGCGATTTTCCTTAGCCTGCTTCATCAGTGTAGCCAAAATTCGCCCAATCTAAAGGTGGTGCCGTTTTACACAAAGACCGCTGGCCACTTAACTGCCAATATTGTTGCACAAGACATTCCCGACTTTGCCACACATGATATATTTATCTGTGGACCAAAGCCCATGATGACAAGTTTGCGTACGCAGTTTAATAACCTTGGAGTAAGAAACGGTCACATTTTCTCTGAAGAATTTTCGCTGGATTAATAAATCTTTTACACTAATACTTGAGATAATATTGACTTGATTAGTGGATTGGATATAATTGTCTCACCCGACAACATGGCCGAAACAAGAGATCAAGATCTGAGAGAACAACTGCAAGTCGAGTGGACAGCTAAAAACATTTGTCCAGGATGTGATCGTGCACAGAAAATTGCAGACGTGAATATACCAAACATTTGTCTTTCCTGGGGACAACATCAACAATTGGAGGTAAGTAGACTGGGTCTTTGCGAAGACGCGATGGTAAACGGAGTTGAAGGGGTAAAAGGACGGCATAGCTTTTTTTTGCCGCATGAAGAAACAAATCTCGAGGAACAATAATAGCCAACACGTCAACCCTGGATTAACTTTCTCTTTCTGTTTTTGGTGTCTGCGTCTCTGGAGTTGCTGGCGAAGTATCTGCTCGATCAACCATCCCAGCATTTTTATTCAACCCAACGGCTACTTCGTTTTCGGGGTAATCGGGCAAGTATTCCAAGCCGGTTGCATGCCAACCACCAACCGGTGGCCTACCAAACTCTCTTAACATATCTCAATATTACAAAAAGATTTCTTTTTGTAAAGACCCGCTCTGTCTTTATTTAGCAAATTATAATCCAGCCAGAAGTCCCATTTGAGTAAACATAAAGCCAAAAAAGATTATGCCGGCAACAGCTGCAATGACTAATCTAAGCAATACGTCCATTCCAAAAAACCATCGGAAAAAATCAGACAAAAAACCAAAACTAAAAATTCTTCCTTCTGAATTTTCTTTCTTATATCTTTTCACTTGATCTTTTTTCAACTTCCTCTTTTCAAGATTTTTGTCAGTCTCGATTTTTTTAGGCTTTTTAGAACCAGCTAAAGATAACTTACTTTTCTTTTTGTCCTTAGAGTTAAGTTTTTTGTGTAAAGATTTTGACTTTAAAGTATCCTTATCTGAGTTTAGTTTGTTTTTACCATTTGGGTTTAACAATCCCAGATCCTGTGCTCGCTGTTCATAATTCCTATTTCTTAAATAGTTATTTTCAAAATCCCTGCCACCCTGGGTTGTTGAAACTACTTTTTTTGAAGCGTTATCGGAGTAGCTGTTTGCTCTGTGGTCAACAACAACCTCGCGGCTTTTCCTTTCTTCATTTTTGTGTCCCGATATATCAGCGTTTAATTCATCCCACGAGCTAACGCTCGGGGTTTTCTTGAATGCTGCTATAAAATTAGGGTAATCAAAATTCGTCCGGCCACTTTGGATCGCACGATCATCCGACAGTGGAACGGCGTCTTGCATTACATAATCGTGGACCATGTCTCGGCCGGTAAATTCATTGTTAGCAGTATTCAACGACGAATCAAAATCATTGACAACCTGTTTTGGCGGAACAGGCAAAACTTGTGCTTTTCCCTCTGTGTGCAAAATCTCAGATGGAAATTCAAGTGTGGAAACATCTCCACCGGGCTGCTCTAGTCTGCAAGAGTAGATGATACCTGTTTGTTTCATATCCCATATTTTATCATTTAGGCTTGGAAAAATCAGATTTTTCTCTTCCTGTGGTATTTTTTAAAATTCACAACTAGCTTTTACCTCCCAATTTTGATGCGAAATTGACCCCATGCTTCCTGCCAAGTAAGTCCTCGGCCACCACACCAACTTCCTTTTTTAAACTTTTTAACCCTACCCCAGAAGACTTCAACACTTTAATCTCAAACTCGTTCGCTTTATACTTTGCGGTCAGCATCAATTGATTGCCATTATCATCAGCCACAATATATTGCGCGTTATCAAACATAAAACTTTTAATCGCTATTAACTTCATAACATCACCCGCTCTCTGATTTACAAATTGATATCTTCTATGAAAATCTACTGGGTTTACTTGATGGAGAAAATACGAAATCTGCAAACCAACCCGTTCAGGTTAATTTACAGCTACAACAGCAAGAAAAGTTGTAAGTCATATGATATGGCAAGTATTTTACTAAACTACCCACCCAAAACTCAAGAGCCAATGATAGTTCTGAAACAGATGTTTGTAACTAGCTAACTTAGTTATTGCTCATTTCAAAACCCGCAGGATTTTGTCTCAAATTCGGTTAAAGTACTAAAACCGCTTTTAGTACCTATTAAAAAGATAAACTCTCCAATCGGAGCCTGGTATTTGATAGCTTTCAGCAAGTGGCCCCGTTCTAAAATCTTGTATTAAGTTGGCAGGATCATTTCTCACCACATCTTCTGAGCTGGTTGTGACAACATACAAATTATCCGTTATCGCATATTGATTCTCCAATAAAAGATCGATACCTTTAGTATAAAGCGTATGCCGGTAGATTATCCCAAACGGATCGCCATCTGGGCTCGCCAAAACTGCAATATTTAAATTTTTCCGCTCTTCTTTTTCGACAGACGCTTGTATAAAACTTGATAAGTCGTTTACCACACCTGCAGCTGGTTCTCTAATGGGCTGGGTTAACTGTTTTGGAAGTGCCAACAAGCTTCCCACAAGCATTACAGTCAATATCACCTTAGTAAAGATCCTGATAAACTTTCCACGTCCTTGTATTAACCACACGACAAAAAACGCTAAAGCTGGAATAAAATAGCGATTGCCATAAACTGGTAAAAATGAAATCGCTGCTATTTGTGCAACAACTGGAGCAAAATAAACTAAATTACTGGGTTTTTTCCTTGCATCATAACCAAAAAGGGTGAAGGAAAGTACAAAAAGCAAAAATGCACCAATTTTTGTCTGAGTTAAATAAAATGAAGTTAGATAACTATTTGCAGGCATCGTTAGAAAAAAGTTGGTTAATTTTTGACTAAATCCAGTTCGCACCATATTACTTTGCATAAAATGGGTAAAGAAAAGTCCTGGCGGATGCCGGAGGTCAAATATGATAAAAGGGACTATCATCGCAAAAAAGCCTAAAGCCAAAAGTATGGGCGCTTTAAAATCCTTTTTTATCAATTTACAAAGGGTATAAAAGGCAAGAAATGCGCCAAATGTAACCACACTAAAGTAATGAAGGTGAAAAATTGCTCCAAATATAAGTCCGGAGAAAAGTACCAAAAGTGAACTATCGTAAAGCAAAAACAAAACAGCAAGCAACGAGAAAAATGGAATAAGGTGTGGATTCCAAGCCCAGCGACTAGACTCAATAAGTGGATACCAAACACTTGTAAGTGCAACCATCCAAAGTAAATATTTTTTGTTTATTTTATACGTTATTAAAATTAAGACTAAAGCAGCCAAAACACCGAAAAACGCGGTTGCGTAAGCAGGGCTTTGTGGCGTAAATCCCCCCAAAATCGAAAATGGCAACATTAGATAAAGGGTTAACGAGGGGTAAATGATGGTTAGCGTTCCGTCAGTCGGTCCTATAAAAGTGAAATGTTTGTGGTAGTAGGTGTCGTAAATTTGCCGAAGAACATCTGATTCGTCGCGTGTAAAACGGGTTGTGTCGGGAATGTTATAAAACCTAACAAAGACGGCTACGGTAAATACAAAAAGCGCGACAAGAAGAAACCGGTCCTCACCCATCAATCTTTTTATATCTTTGAATAATGTTTGCATTTCAAGTCGTCTTAGTTTGTGTCAAAAAGTCGTGATTTATGGCAATCAAGTATGTCAAAATTACTGCTGCAAAAAAATAATGTGATGCTATTACACCATTAACCAAGTTTACACCAGCTCCCTGTAGCCAGGGAAATTCTGTCCACCATAAGTAAAGTGAGAATGCCCATAAAAAATGTTGTTTGATATTTGTCAGGTAGCCAAATAATATGACAAAAATTGGAAACAGCAATACAAAATAATGCTGCCAAACAACAGGCGAGAGAATTATGGAAAAAAGTATGCCAAGCGACAAACTTTGTGTTTTAAAAACTGTTATTAGCCCCAAAACCAAAGTCGCCACATAAGTAGGCATATATAATCCGCCAAGTCCAATTCTGGCCATCACAACTTTAAGAGTCTGGTCGTAATAATACAAGTTGGCGATTCTAAAACTTCCCGGGTAAAGTGCAAAAAGTTTTTCCTTGATAAAGTATATATACCAAGCTGGGTTAATAATGATAAAAGAGCTCAACACTGCAATAGATAAAATCAACAAACCACGTAAGAGCACTCTGCTTTTCTGTTTGATATAAGAAACTAATATTACAGCAAAATTAGCCTTGAAAAGCACTATTAAAGCCGCCCATACACCCTTTACCCAATCGCTTTTAGCATAAAAAAGTAACACAAAAAACAAAGTATAAATAATAGTTGGATGGCCCATCGCAAGCGCAAACCTGGTTGGAAAAGCGCTAACAAAGACCGAAGCTAAAACTAAGAACACAGCAGATTTGTTTTTTGTGCTTAAATGATGTGCCAAAATGAAGCAAACTAAATACCCAGACAGTATGCTTAAGATCACCATCACTTGTCTTGCTAACTGTAAATTCAAGTAGGTAAATGGCAAATAAAACAAAAGCGTCGTTGGTGGACCTAAAGAAAACAGCTTAATGCTTAAGTAAGGATTAACGCCATTGCTCATAAATTTTATGGTTTGATAATAATTATCAAATTCCATCAAAGGGCCGTGTCCTAAAATTAATGGCACAACAAATCGAATTTTATAGAGGATGACTAAATGAACAAGGATCAAAAAACCATTAAGCTGCTTATTCATGGCTAGATAATACACCACCTACCCATTGACTTGGCCAACAAAAAGTTAGATACTGGGCGTATGGAAAAGCTGGGTTCGCTTCGTGCTACGTTTTTCGTTCAAGTTTTGTTTCTTTCTGCTTTTTTGCTCTCGATTTTTATTTCTACCAGAACTTTCAACCATCAAATAACTCCGTTTACCATTAGCGCCGCAAATTACAGATAACGCCTAATAGTTAAAAGCCAATTAGTCCCACTTATGAATATCCTCTTGCGGTAGTTTAAGTTTTTTGGGAGTTGTTACAAGCAATATCGCCGAAACTACAGCACCCACAAACCCAACAATTACAAAGGTATTTATTTCGCCTGTTAGACTCGCAAGTCCACCAGCCAGAGCCGGTCCAATAATATATGCAAAACTCAAACTTGACCGAGTAAGGCCGATTAAGTGTCTGCGTTCTCTACCCATTCTGGCAACAATATCAGAATAAACCCCATCAACTAATGGATAGCTGGCAGACAAAAACGTGCTCGAAGCAAAAACAATTACTACCATTACCACTACCGAATTCGAAAACACTAAAGTTAGTAAGATAATTGACGAGGCCAAAAATGCCAATTCAGCCATCTTTTTCTTACCCGCATAAATTTTTTTCTTCGCAATGACAATACCAACAAAAAGCGTAGGCAGCATATACGCAGGCAGAAATAGTGAACCCAAGATGTTTTTTTGTGCAAGTTTGGCCGTTAACACCGTACCTGTTGTCCAATATGTTGCATCAACTAAACCCATAAGCATTGACAGGGTCAAAACCGGCCAAATTCTACCAAACAACGTCCTCCAGTGCCCAATTTCTTTCCTAAGCGAAACTTCCTCGGTGTCAATTTTCACTGGTCTTTTGTGCACCCCTTTTGATGCTACAAGAGTTATAAATCCACAGGTTGAGAAAATCATTGCCCCAACAACAGGCATCCTTTCTCCACCAAGAACGAGATATCCCGCCATCAATGGCCCCAAAAAGTAGGCTAAGTTTTTAAATATACCAAGAATAGCCCACACCGCCGAGTGCATCCTCAAAGGTGTAGCATCGGCCACAAATTGTTGCTCTGCAAAGCCAAAAAATTCGTAATAAATACCCCACACAGCCATTGCAATCAGAAATACAAAAGCAGCCGGGATCCAAGTCGAATATAAAAGAAGAAGAGCAAAAAGCCCACCCGATACAATCCCTAAGGTCAATAAATTATGGACGGTAATACCCTTTATAATCTGTGGCAAAAACATATCAACTGCAATTCCCACCACCGATGAAAAACTCAAAAAAAGTCCCATCAAGAAAGCGCTTCCTAAGACTTCCTGCATGTAATTTGGCAGCCAAAAAGAAAGTATTGCGTCGGCTAAAAAAATCAAAAACAAAGTGGTTCCCAAAGTAGTTACTTTTGACCAAACCGGATCTCTGAAATTCCTAAAAACAATATGTCGAAACATGCTTTCATCCTAGCACTTTCTCCTTCATGTTAATAGCGAGCCCGATTCAGAGCCAAGTACGTTTTTCGGGTTATTTCTGGTATAATTTGTAAGTTTTAAAATATGATAAACAGCACCGAAAGAATTGCTTGGCATAACTTGGGGCAACAGTTATATCGAAGACACCAAGAAACCGAAAACATCCCTACAACAGACTTGCCTGATAAACCCTTACTCACTATCCAAGATATTGTTCAAAGTGATTTGGACCCAAGAATTGTTGGTGCGTACGATTTTGCCAAAATGGTTCATGCCGGTCATTTTAGAGCTTCTAACGAACCCTACATGACCCACCTGGAAGCTGTTACCAATATGATTTTTAGTTGGTATAGAACTAAAGATTTAACACTCGCTGACAGTGATTTGATAATTGCAGCACTCCAACATGACACAGTCGAAGATAGAGGTGTCGAGTTAACTGAAATAAAAGAGAGATTTGGTGAAAAAGTAGCAGAATATGTCGACGGCGTCACCGAACTAAGATCAGAAAAAGAAGAAAAATCTGATGATGAGGATGATAGCAAACAAGCACGCGATAGAGAAACCATACGGAAAAACGTTGATAGAGGTTACAAAGCCGTTGAAGTTTACATTATCAAGTTGGCGGACCGTCTCCATAACATGAGAACACTAAATTTTGTTCCAAAAGATAAACAGATACGTAAAGCCGAAGAAACGCAAACGTTTATCGAAATAGCAAAAGCTTTAGGAATGTGGGAAGTAAAAACAGAATTAGAAGATTTGGCATTTAGCTATACAGATCCTGAGGAATACAAAAAAATAAAAGCTGAGATAGAAAATGATCCCAGAAGAAATGATATCTTTGTAAACAACATAAAAGCCCGAGTTCAAAGTGTTCTTGACTCATGCAAAGTCCAAGCCAGAATTGAAACAAGACCAAATGGTATTTACGCACTACACGAAAAACAAATTGCGGCGGCCGCAGCTGCAAAAAACTCTCCAGATAACTTTTTTAATATAAACGACCTTGTAAGTTTTAGGGTAATTACGGATGATGTTGATTCCTGCCGTATCTTTGCAGGTAGAATAAACGACTTGTTCGGATCTGCTGAAAACGCATTTGGAAGCGAAATTACAACTGACCCTTCAAGAGCAGATGAGTTTATCGCTGATCCAAGACCAAATGGCTATCGTGCTA
>CAYTOP010000022.1:0-1029 GCA_964439585.1 uncultured Gammaproteobacteria bacterium | reverse complement strand
TTAAAAACTCCCATCGGCGCAGTCGAAATAGCTACAGCCACAGAACAGATGGAAGATTTCAATAATTGGGGAGTTATTAGTCTTAAACGCAGAGGTCTCAAGGTTCCCGAAAATTTCATGCCCAAAATCGTGTTCAGCTCCGAAAATGAACCCATTGTTCTTAGCAAAAACTCAACCGGGGTTGATCTCGCATACAAAGTTGACCCGATCAGAGCTCCTTTTGCAACTCAAATAGTAGTAAACGGAGTACCGCAACTACTGGATACAGTCATTCCAAATGCTGCAATTGTGCAAGTCATTATTCCAAACCACAGCAAGGTAGGTAATCCCAATTTCGACCACAACTACATACAGCCTGAAACAGCAGCAATGATCGAAGAGCAACAATTCAGAAAAGAAAGAGATCAAAAAACACTTGAAGGACGGCTTATAATGCAACCGTTGTTATTGCAATTTGGCCTTCTCGACTTGGCCGATGTGCAAAACATTCTACCAGAAGACTTTCTTCTTCTTCGCAAAATAAAAAGCGCAAACATGGATGAATTATATTTCAAAATTGGCGCCGGTTATATAAAACCCGAAACGATATTAAATCAAATCCTTAATCATTCAACACTTTCAACCATCAATTTAGGTACTGTATCCGTTTCAGGAAATCAAGGTATCGATCAATCTGGAATTATCAGCTCAATAAGTTATCTAATATCCGATGCAGGTGGTTCAATCGTTTCTAATTACCTCGACAGGCCCAGATTAGAGGACGAACAAACATATACTCTTCGATATGTATTTACGGGAATTGGCCAGCAAACGAAAGACTTGATTCGCGAAATAATTGAATCAGAGGAAAGATTCACTGAATGTGTCGTCGTCTAAGTATTAGTCGCACAATGATATCCACATCTTTTCTCAAGACTTGAATAATACTGCGTAATCGTTTATCATCGGCTACATGGAAGACACAAGTATTTTTCCCGCTCAAGACCCGCCACCGCCTCACAGACCTTCTGATAACGAAAATTCAGCAGG
>CAYTOP010000021.1:15683-16877 GCA_964439585.1 uncultured Gammaproteobacteria bacterium | reverse complement strand
TGTTTAGTAAATTTAATTCTTCATCGTCAGGCTTAACAATATATTTTACGTCAGCCCAAGTAACTAACGTACCGTCAATATAAACCTCAAACTGGCTATAATTTACCAATATCACAAATGTCGTTTCTGATAATAAAATTTCAGTGACTATTAAAGCGTTGACTGCGTGGTTAGCCTCAAAGTCGTCTTTTGCATTTTTGTGCATTTGTATATCGCTAATGGCAATACCCCCAACTTTTTCGGGGTCTTTATAAATTATCGCCTTGTATAAATAGTTTGCCATATTAAATTGTAATTTCTAAAGCATTCAAGAACGCTGAAAATTCAGCCAAGTTACCCAAGTCGTTAGTAATAATCACATATAAAGCTTCGCCTGCAACCAAGTCGTATGAAGGGTTAAATTCACGGGTAATTGAAACGCCTGTAATAAAGTAAAGTTTTGCGACCCTATTTATTGGGTCACGCCTACCCAACCTATCCCAGTAAACCGTGCCTACATTACTCACGCTGTCCAAAACCTGATACTCAATAGTATCAATAGCTTGCGGATCAAGTATCCCAACTTTGGTTGTCGGCTCATTTGTATCAAACTCAATTAAGTGATAAGCGTTAGCAACAAAACCTGAAGTTTTATCGTACTCACGCCTTGCAGTTCCGCTTTTAAGCGTGATTCTAACAATACGGTTGGTTATAACTGCGTCGTTGAAAAAACCGCCCCTAATATATCTATGGTTGGTTAAATCAAGCGGTGTCGGCGGTATTCGCCTCAAAATTGGAGTACCCTGTTTTGAGTTTAAATAATCAATCTTGCCCGAACCTGCCCCCGTTTCAATAAATGCAGGGTTGGTATTTAAAGCAAATGTCCCTTGTCCATCGAAAATCCAATTTGTTAAATCCCCCGTAGTGTCCAAGTTACCCCCTGTAAATACGTCAATTTGATTTGGCAAGTGGAGTCCTAATGCCCCCGTCCCTGTATTTTTACCGCCTACCGTATATGAGTTAATTATAAGCTTCTTGCCTGTGGGTACTACATAAGAAACCATATAATAAAGCGAGTTGCCTTCAATCTTTTGTATGGTAGTAAACGGCTTATGCTCGCCTACAGGCGCACCGCCCAACGTATCTAATATCGAAAGCAAAATTTCAAGAGCGTGTTGGTCGTGGACTAACGCTTCAAAATCTTCGTTGACTTCA
>CAYTOP010000021.1:5392-15644 GCA_964439585.1 uncultured Gammaproteobacteria bacterium | reverse complement strand
GGTAAATTGTAATCTCGGTTGGTTTCGTAAAATCGTCTTTTGCCATATTAAATTGCTAATAAGTAACCATAAAAACTGCCTGTATAAATCTTACTCGCACCCTGCTCGTTTAAAACTCTCAATTCGCTCACTTTACCATTTGCAATTTCAATTTCAGTATTATGACTTTGCCCCCTGACCTGCTGCGAATTTTGCCATTGCCAAACTCTCACTCCGTCATTATAAAACCTAAAAACGCCATCAGCTTGACCGCTTGCCGTTATTCCCTTAATCCTTAATTTTTTGCCGCTTGGGGTATAACTCGCAATAACACTTTCTGTCGCCGAAGCAACTGTTACTTCATTAAACCTTTGTACCAAGTTAAGTCCACTTAAAAATTCAAGGTCATCTAATCCAATTTCAAGAGTATCAATGTTTATATCAATACTGTTTACTGCGTCAATAATGCCCTGAAGCAAATCTTTAGTTTCTTGGTCAACCGTCCCAGCCTGAACCGCCTGGTAAAGTGCGGTTAACTTTTCAATAAACTTTTTGCCATCGCTTAACCTGACAGCAAGAGGGTTCTTCGGATCAGTGTACCTGTCTAATATGTCAATTAGTTCAGGAGGAGGCGGAATATCTATTGCCTTAATCGCTTCAGTAATAGGCTGGTGAATCTTTTTAAGCCATTCGGGTTCGATTATTTTTAACTCAGAAGGAAATTCTTTTTGTTCAGGAAAATTCGCTATGTTAAATTCGGAAGGAATTGTAATTTTAAAGTTTTCCAGCCATTTTAAAATCTTGCTAACCTCTAACTGGTTAGAGCTTTCGCTTTTTGCCATATCAACGAGCAAATCGTGTATTTGACTGGTTTTGGCAATAACAAGCTTGGAGTGCTGTTTCAGTAAGTAAAATTCTTCGCCCTTTAAAGGAACTCCCAGCTCCTTATCAATTTTTTTAAGGGTGTCATTCTTCTTTGCCATATTTAGTTTCCAAAGCTTCCTCACGAATTTTTGTAAGGTCTTTAAGGATAGCCTTTTTTTCAAGTTTCGCTTCCTTAACGCTTTCGGAAACTATTTTTTTGGCTTCCTTTTTTGCCTCTGTTAAAATCCCTGTGGCTTCGTCCTTTGCTTCCTGTCTTCCTTCCCTTAGTTGTTTGTCTATTGTAATACTCACTCGGTCAAGCTCCTCTTTAATTCTTGCTTCTAATTTATCAAACATTGTCAGCTCTAGTTCATTGCCCGTATAAGGAACAAGGACACACCTGCAATTAGGATGTTCAGGAGGGGCGGAATTTCCCGAGGAAAAACTTGCATTTAAAGGTATTGCGCCATCGTCTTCGTTCATTAAGCAATCTTCCTCGACTCTGTCATCACCTGCTGTAAGCCAAGTTTTACCGATAACTACTCCGCTTTGTCGGTATGCCTCAAGACTTCCTTCCGCGTAACCTCTAACAACTTCTGTCCTTGCGATTCGGTCTGCGTTTGCAGGAGTAACCTCATCTGTAAGCTCGACTATAAAATCGGAAATCTCTTTGTTACTAAAACCATCTCGGACGCCTTCTCTGATAATTTCAGCCGCCCGCTCTTTAATCGTGCCGTTCACGGACTTGGCAGTTTCAAGTGCGTGCTGGTCTAGCCATTCGACCGCCCTTTCGTTTGTAGCGTTAAAGGGGTTGTCAACTCCGAGAGTTCCCATGCTGGCAGTGCCGCCTTTTACAAAACTTCTTTGTAAGGTTCGAAAGGTCTGTTCTTTAACTATCAAAAGGTCGCCATCTTCAGTTTCATAAATCAAGGAAATTAGGTCGTCAACTGCGTCTTTATTGATCGCCTTTGTAAAATCGGCTATCCTTTCGGCTATCTGCCTGATAATTTTGTCCAGAACCCTTTTAAACTCTGGGCTTTGTTTCTTAATTTCGGTAACTAAAAACCTAACCCGCTTGTTAACAAACTCTCTATGCTTTTCGTCTTGGGTCTGTTTTGTAACTTTAACTACAGACTTGGTTTCAGTTCCGCCTACTGGGTAAAGGTTAAAAGGAATAAAAACTTGGTCACCGTTGGTTATTGGATCTAATCCCTCGTTTCCCCTAACTTCGTTTATAGTCATATAGCCAGCACGGAGTCCTGTTTCATTTTCCTTTAGCTCAAGCTCTCGGTTCTGCGGAACAGGACTTTCAAAATCAAATCTCCAAAACCTATCGTCAAGTCCAAACATTGGAAGTAAAAACTCATTAAGTCTTTCAGTAATAAACTGCATTTTCGGTTGGACAACTCTTTTAGCAAAAACATACTCGGAAGCTTCCGCGTTGGCTCTGTTGACATCTTCAGTAATTCCAAGGATAGTCTTTGGAACTCGGAATATCGCCAAAATCTCATCTCGGCTAAATCTCCTCTGTTCCAAAAACTCCATATCCTTTTGGCTTAGTTGAGCGGGTTTGTATTTTAATCCAGCCTGTAAGATTGCCAATTTGTGGGCATTATCTAATGAGGTATATCGGTCGTTCCACTCCTGTTTCAATCTTTCAAACTGTTCGTCGGTTAAATCCTCTTCTGTTTCTAAGACTGCGGAAGGAATTGCAGCATTAAAGAAAAAGTTTTTGTTCCATTCTGCCGAATAGCGGTCAACGTCAACTGCAACAGCAGCAGCCTGCAAAGCCCCCAGCCCATTAAATCTGCTTGTCGGATTAAATTCTGCAAACCTTATTACTTCTGAAGTCTCAAGAGGAATTTTGTCTCCCCTCTCATTGTGGAATATATAACCTCCGATAATTTTCTCTGCGCTTTTAACTATGGTTATTTTAATCGGGTTAAGCAACCATATCTCAATAGGTTTGTTTGTCTTGTCTCCTTTAGGCAAATACCAGAATGCGTCACCAACTAAGTCAAGGTAGCTCTCTGTTCCCTTGAGCAAATCAGAAAAGGTGTTAAAGCCGTTAACATTATTAAGTAAGTCTAAAATTATATGTTGGTCAACGTCCTGCCATTGATCATTTTTCCGAGTCTGGAGGATTAAATCCAATGTTCCAACTTCATCTGCTATTGCTTTAACACAAGTATAAACCCACCCTTTGTAGGCTCTGAGGTAATCCTCCCCTTTCATTATCGGGGCAGAATGTGAAGTCAACGAGGAAAAAATCCTCGGGTTAAATTCTTTTTTCTTCAAGAAATCAAAAAGTCCCATACTAAAACTATTTTAACTTGTTAATCTTTGCTTCTTATACAAAAGTAAGGGCGGTCGCACTACGCCACCGCCCATACTTTAACTATACCCGATTAAAGTCCTAGCACCTTTTGGACTTCCCTTGCATTGGCCTGTGCGCCAAAACCCCTGCCCAAAAACCCTGAGGAGGGAGTATACCCCAAAAGCTCATAAGCAATATAATCAGACAAGTGTTCACTACTAACCCCACTGACAGGAAACTTTACGTCAGGATTAAGGAATAGTCCTTTGTAATGGTTAGTGGGGTTTGCTTCGTGTTGGCTGTGGTATGTCTCAATGAGTCTTTTCGGGAGTTCAAGCCCAAAGGCTTTGCAAATCTCCTCTGCAAACTCTACCTTATACCAAGCGTGTCCAGAAGATAATTGGTTAACCGCGTCTTGTAAGTTGTCTAGCATTTTTATCTCACCCCCTTTCGGATTAAATAAACTCTGTATAGGAATTTTCTTTTACGCCAACAGTGTTTTTCGCATATCGGAAGCTGCCTGTATAATCGGCACTTTCGGTTTTCAAAACAGAATTTGCAAACCACTACCATATATATTGATTATAAAGCGTCCTATTTTCGGGCTTTTTTGACCTTGAGGGTTAAGAAGTGGTAAACCTATAATCGGTGATTTTCAGTCCTGCGAACGCTGTCAAATCCGAGGCAGGTTCAAAAACAGGCAATTTTGGTTCAAATAAAGCGTATTTTTGGCTCTGGCTTCTGGGGAGCAAAAGTTAAAGCAAGGGAGTCAAAATAGTCGGGGGATTTTCCTGTCCTTTGCATTAACTCATCCTTCGGCTCTATCTGTATAACCTTGTCGGTTGAAACTTTGTATTTAATCCAAAGGACTTGGTTGTAACCTTCATTCTTGACGAGTTTTCCGCCTTCCTTAATCCACTTGCGGAAGTTCCAAGTCATTTCAGCTTTAATGTTTTTGTATCTGGTGGTGTCTTTAGGTTTTGCCCCCGAGGATATTCCGTTAACCTTAATCCCTAGCTCTTTCAGGCGGTCAGTAACTCCTCTGCCTATGCCTATATCGTCAACGAAAACATTTCGGGCAGTTATTTTCCTTTTTTTCATTATATCGCGGATAACATTAACATTAGTCATTGTGTCTTGAGTCTGGTTTTTTTCTTCAACCCAAGCGCACTTCTGACTTCTGACAGTAAAAACGTTAAAGTCGCCTCCTGCTCCTATATCTGCTCCGAGTTTTAACTCCCCGTCAGGCACAGGAGTTTCTATTAAAGACTTCTGGTATTCTGTGTCCGTAACTAAAAATCTGTAACCCCTTGCGTCTAACTGGTCAGGTTCAGGAAACTTGCATTCGTAAAAAATGTCAAAGTAAGCCTCGTCTCTAACTTCGTCAATAAACTCAGGAGAATACCTGCCTTCTTGTAATCCTATGTGGTAATCAATAAAAATCTTGTGGTAAAGGTCTGAGTTCCAAGTCCTGTAAAAATGGTTTCGGTAAAAAGGGTTGCCTATTTCCAAAAGGAAAGTATCGGAGTATTTATAACCCCCTAACATTCTTTTAACAGTTGCATAGAGGGGGTCGTCAATTAAGGAACTTTCGTCGAGGATCAGCCTGTTTCCGCCAAAACCCATAACGGCCTCAATGTTTCTTCTTGTATTCCTTGCGTCAAGGCTTAATACCTGTATTCCGCCTCCGCCTTTGAAACTAAGGTTAGTCCTTGTCCTTTCCCTTCTTAATTTGTCCCAAGTAATGTTAGGATCTAAATCCAATGCAGAAAGGAAAACTTCGGAATCAAAAAGGTGTTCTATACAATAGTTCATCAGTATCCTAGCTTTTTTTTCGGAAGGGGCAAGGACAGTAAACCTTTCACTCATCCCAACCGCTGCGGTTAAAATAGCAAGAGCAACTGTTAAAGTCTTGCCGTATTGGGTCGGGGCTATAATCTGTGTCCGTATGTGGCTAAAATCAATTATCTCGTAAAAAATCACCTTCTGCATAGGAGACAGTTCGATTGGTTTGTCGTGGAGTTTAAAGATGCGGTATAGTTCTTCGTTTTTCATTTTCAGGCGGTCTTTGCTTGCAAGGCGCAATTCCCCAAACATTTTTCCAAGCACCGCAACGCTTACAGACTGTAATTTGCATAGCCTTGTGTCCGTTATTCTTCTGCTTTAGGCGCTGGTAATTCATTTTTTTCCCTGACCTTGAGCCTTCTTGCCATTATAATTTCTCTTAAAAGGATTATGCCTTCATCAATAGGAGTAACATCCTTAATTTCTTGCAGCTTGCTAAATTCTTCTTTCTCCATAGCTTCTAGCCACTCAAGGGACACTTTCAAATCCCCTGTCGCAATAGCATTAAATATGTTTCTTCGTGCCTGAACATTAACCAAAATTCGCTCACGCTCAATTTTAGTGCGAAATTCTTCAACTTCTTGGTAATAAGGAAGGGCTGTCGTATAAGGAATTTCAGCGTAAAGACAGGACTTGTGGAATGAGTAACCTAACTGCAAGAAGGGTCTTAATTTCGTAAAGGTGTCGTCGAGGTCAAGAGGCTTCGGTCCAGGCGTGCTTTCATTTCTCTGTAAATGCTTTTTGGATTTGTTCAAACTTTGGTTTGTCATAATCTTTTAAGACAGGATGTTTATACCAATTATTGTAAACCGCTTCACTGGTCAAATTCGGTTGGCTTAATCTTAATATATAAATCAAGGTTTTTGTAGTGTCGTCTAGTTTCTTGGGTTTTTGCCTCGCTGGCTTATATGCAACCCTGCCTCTTTGGTTTAATCGTTTCCTAATCCTTAAAACAATTTGGTGTATCGCCTGTATGCAAACTTGTAACTCATCGGAAATTTCTTTTCGGGTTTTGCCTTCATTGAGGAGGGAGGCAACAGTTCTTTGTCTTTTAGTGAGGACTTGCAGGAGTTGGTCGGCTTGTAAATCACCTTCGTAGTTTTTGTCAGGAGTAAAAATACCTAGTTTGTTTTCAAGCGTATCTTCTTGAAGCCCCTCTAAAGAAGGATGCTTCCCTATATAAAGGATATAATTTCGCATAGTTAAATACCTTTTATTGGAACTGCAACTTTCGGGTTAATTGTTTCGTTCCCGTAAGCTGTGGTTCGAAAAATTGTAACAACTTTATTGCCCCATTTTTGTTGCAACCTTAAAGCGTGTTCCTTCTCAAGTTCTTTACTCCGAGTTCCAACTAAACCGCCTTTGTTAAAAATGTGCTTACTAACATAATGATATTTGTTAAAGCGGAGGATTTTCCGATACTTCAACAAAACCTGCAAAGAAAAGTCGTAGTCCTCTTTTAAGTATATATCTTCGTCAAACAAAAAATCGTTCTCTTTGCAAATCCCCATAACTGGACCGAGTACACAAGAAGTTAATGAGAACGGAGAGTAGCTTTTGTAATTCAACGGGTCAAAGTTCTGGTTTAATCCCCAAAGTATAGTGCCCAATTCCCTGCACATATTAAAAGCAATTAGGCAAAATTCTTCAAACCTTTTAGGGGATAACCGAAAAGAGCCTGTTCCGTCTTCGTTGTAGCCAATCTGCCTAATATCATCGTCCATAAGCACAATGTCTTCTTTGTCTTTGAAGTGTTTAATAGTCCAATTCCTTTTTTTAGATATGTTCCCGTCCTCCGCGTCAGGACAGGCGACAATAGGGTTTTTGTTGTATTGCCTATACTCTACCTCTTGGCTTTCAGGCACAACGATAGTAGCAGCAGGGAGGTATCGCCCTGTAATAACTTCATCTGCTCTTTTATAACTTAGTACGCAAATCTTCACGGTAATTTGTTAACTATGTCCATTCCTTTTAAAACCCTGCCAACGCCAGTGTTCAAACCCTTAATGTCTTTAGCTGGTTTAATTCCGAGTTTGCTTTGTGCAACTGACCAATCCAACTCTGACGAAAAATAAAGCACAACATAGTTTTGGCTTTCAAGGAGTTCAGGAGAAAATTCAATTTCGCCCTTTACTTGGTTTGGCATAGGCTCTTTGAAAATCCGCTCTAAGTCGGTAGCTTCAAACCCTGCGGAGATAAGCTCTTGTTCTTCATAGTTAGCCAAAAGCTCGAAATCAAATTCAGCTTGGTTTTTATTTAGTCTAAGGTTTAATTCCCTTTCATCGTTTAAGGAGAGGTCAATATAATGGACAGGAATAGTGTCGTGCCCTAACTCTTGCCAGATTTTAGTCCTAATGTGTCCTCCGATAATTACATTTTTTCGTTCAGGAGAGCCATTAACAACGATAGGCTCTACCATTTTAAATTTCCTAATGGAGTCCCTAATATGTTTAATCTGTTTCTGTGAGGCTTGTCGGGGGTTGTATTCCGCAGGTTTTAAATCGGAGATTTTAACTAGTTCTACTTTGTAGTCATCTGGTAGCATTATCCTTATTATATATATAAGGATATATGTTTCCGCAAGGGGGACACCCTTTTCTGGGCTCCCAGCGTGTCATATTCGGAGTCTGAAAGCCTCCGGTCTGCATAGAAAATTCTTTTAAGTTGCCACCGCAATTAGGGCATTTATTGTTTTTAATCAGGTTAAAGCATTTTCTGCATAAACCTTTGTCGCCTTTATATCTTGGAGGTAAAAGGTCAGTTTTACAGGACAGGCATTTGCTATCTTCTGCATCTGCCTTCATATATATAAGGGGCAATCTGTTTAACTTTAAGTCTTTTTGGAGTCAGTAAGATTTTTTCGATAATCCTTAATAAGTCGAATGTTCTCGGTAATCTCCTCTTGCGTGTAGAGCCTCCATTTTCCATTTTTAGACTTAATAAGGGTGGAGGGTTTAGATATAATCCCCTTCCGTTCATACTCCAAAAGCGTGGCATAAGTAAACGGAAGCCCTGCTCTTTTAAGCTCTTTGAGTAGATGTCTTTTCGTAAACATTGTCTAAGTTTATCTATATATAGAGTCAAAGTCAATTTTCGCAACTGCATAATTCGGTTTCGCTTGTTACTCGCCATTTTCCGCAAGTATGCTTCTCAAGTTTAATATAAGGCTTAATCTCATCAAAATCAGTTTTTCCTTTTAACTCAAGAGCGAGGTCGCTTCTGGAAAGAGTTTTAGCCTTGTCAAAAAGTTCTTCTGCTTTTTCCTTGCTCGCTTCTTTTAAGGAGGGTGCAATTAGCCTTAGTTTACTCCACGGAACTTCGGCAACCTGAGTCCGAGCATAGCCGTACTTCTGTATATAAACTTCAAAAACATAAATGTAAGCGTAGGCGGTTGAGTAGCCTATTCCTATATCGGGGTCGCCCAAAAACTCTGTAAAGCTTTCGTTCCCGAAAATCTTAAAATACTCTTGGTCGCGAATAGTTTTAAGGAGTCTGCCTATCTCTAAAAATAAAATACCCTGCTGTCTCAGGAAGCCTTTTAACTCTTGGAGCAAATTAAATGCAAGTTCATTATTAGCCATTTGTAATTTCAAGGTGTTCAAACTTAACTGGCGTGTAATGGTTTTCGCTTAACTTAATCATTGCTCCATTTGTATAAACACCTGTTACTTCGCCAGCCTTCCCGTTTTTTTCGGTTTTTATATCGTTAATTTTAACCTTGTCCCCTATTTTAAACTTATTCTTCATCGTCCTCTGGTACTGGCGGATCTTCGTCCACAACAGTTTGAGACAATTTGCCTTTACTAAGTTTAATTTCCTTTGCTTTTTGTAAAGCTGCCTCTTGTTCTTCGTCCAATTTAACTGCGTCAAGCCTCCGTATAACATAATAATTTCCAGGGTCTTCTGTCCTCTCGACAGACCACGCACAAGCAAAAACGTCTACTCCGTCCTCTTTATAGCCAACTATTGTCCAGTGAACGCTTGGGGCTGTTTGGAAAATTACAGGGCTGTTATCCGCAAGGTTGAGTATTGGGTAAAAAAAAGTGACCTGTGGTTTGAGTTTGTTTGCAACCTCTAATTCTTTTTTGTCTTCGCCTGCAGCCTCAACTAATGCCTTCCACTGGTCGCACAAATCACAACTTTTGTTTTTATCAGGAGAGTTATATTTTTCGCACAAAACCGATTCTCTTTCTCCTGTCCAATGTTTGGTTTCATAATGCGGAGTATTCGCTATTAGGAATTTTATCTTCTCGCCTTTTGAGGAAAGCTTAGTATAATTCCCTCCGCTTCTTGGAACGTTTAAGTTTTTGTCAAACCCTGCTTCTGGCATATTGTCTTATATCTATATATAGATTATATTTTAGTCTCTTGTTTTTGTCAACGGGCGGAAATTAAGGAGATAAACAAAATCATTCCCGAAACAAAACCGAGGATAAAGCCAAAAATCAAAACCCATGCTCTGTGGTTATAGTTTTTCTTTTTTGAAAACCCCTCTCGGGACTTGGTAGTAGTACTTGTCATCATCTAATACTGTAAGCCTCCAATTACTTCTGCATAAACCTATATCGGAAACCAACTTGTAACCTTTTTTTTCAAAAAGGAGTTCTATTTTTTCAGCTTCAGGGTTATTTCCTGGCAAGGAGGCAGGAAAATATACAAAATATTTGGAAATGTGCAGTTTTTCTTTAGCCTTGTAAATAACTACTTTCATAGTTCTAATTGTACCCCGTAGGCTTGTCAGAGTTATACATTTCAGGACGGTATATACAACCCTCAAACTCGCTCCAAAAAAAGGCCTCACCCGCAATAAAACCCAAAAGGAAAGCAAGTAAAATAAAAATTAAATATACCGCCTTACTTATTTTTGCTTTCATTTTTATAATCCTGCAACTCTTTAAGAACGTCTAAAAAAGTTTCTGCAAGCATAGCGCACATTATTGGCCTGTAATTTCCGCTAAATACCAAAACCGCAGGGCGGTTAGGAGTCTTCTCAGAATCGGCTTGCTCCCACCACTTCCAAAAAGAAATAGTTTCTTGGTTCTTTAATTCAAAAGAGAAGGGTATTTTAGTATGTATGTCCTGCTTAAAATGAGCAAAAGCGCCTGAGCCAGGCATTCGCCCTGCTGACTTGTCTAAATCATAATCACGAAGCATTTTTGCAAACTTCAGTTCAAGTCTCCTGCCCTTCTCCTTACGGCTGTAATACTTAATAGTATTGCCCCCTTTCGTTTCTCGCCCTACTATGGT
>CAYTOP010000021.1:3573-5382 GCA_964439585.1 uncultured Gammaproteobacteria bacterium | reverse complement strand
AGGGTAATCTCAGTAGTTTTTGACAGATATTTTAAAAGGTTGTACGTTCTTACCTGTCCGCCTGATGAGGGAGGGTAGGGGACGTAGGGAGTGAGCATGAGGATCTTCATAAGGCATATAGAGTGAATTTATCATTTTCAAAAATTATTCTATAGTCTGACCCCATTCTCTTTTTTTGAGTAATATTTCATCAGTCTAAGTTTGGCAACCCTCCTAAAAATCGGTCAACGTCGCTTTTGTATACAAGCCACTTGCCCGCTTTGGTAATCATTCCCGTGCTTCCCTGAAAAAAAATAACCCACTCTTGAAACTTCCCGATAGTCTTCATATACTGCCCAAGTTCAATAGAGTCGTAACCGAGTATGTTATTTTCTTTGATTAGTTTTGGTCTTTTTAGAACTATCATTTGTAAAAAAATTAACCATAACAAAAACAAAGATAACCCCCGAAACAAAACCGCTTATATATACAAGCAATAACATTAACTGTCTAAAATGATAACAATATCCCCTTTGTCGTCAGTAAAAATATAAAGTATTTTTCTGTCTCCGTATTCCTTTGCTAAAACTTCTACTGCTCCCACAAACTCAACAAAAGAATGGTTTTTCGGTTTGAGTATAATCACCGACTTATTTTTTACTATTTCCATAGGCTTAATAACAGAGGCTCTTGCGAACCCCTGCTATAAGCTTACGGGTCAACTACGCTTCCGCACACTTGGTCACCGCAAGTTCCTATTGAACAAATCTTTGTCCAGATATGTCCCTGCGGAACTAAATTAAGGGTAGCAGTAGTGCTATCGTGACCTTTGACTTCTGTGTACCAAGGCAAATTGTCTTGCCTTATTCCATAATAAATTCCGTAGCTTTGTGCGTGTCCGTCTGTAACTCCCCAAGAACAAGTAACGGTATCTTCATCCGTTCTTGTACAACTATCCCAATCGTAAAGGGGAGCTTTTGTCACTGCAGGCGCATTACAAACTGGGGCGCCAGCAGGAGTTAATGGCCTTTCGGTTGGAGTGGGCTCGGGACTTGGTGTCGGGGTCGGTTCTTCAACCTTGCACTCACAGTTCCAATCCTCGTCTTCGCCATAAGAACACTCATAATTTCTTTGACAGTAATCAAACTTCCACTCTCCGCAGTAGTCGTCATTGGGAGTTTCCTCGCACTCTCCGCACGTATAAGTCAATTCGTTACATTGTATCGGAGTGGGAGTCGGAACTTCTGTCGGAGTAGGTTCTGGCTCTTCTGGAATTCCGCAATCGTTATTCCATATTGCCTGTCCTTCATTGTTCCAATTTTTCCCAGGGTACAAGTGTGGAACCTGTATCGGAGGAATAGGCCCAGGTGGATTAAACCAAGAATACCAAGTAAAAGGAGGAATTATATCGCCCCACGGATCATCTGGAAATATGCCTCCGTCGTGGTCGTCATGTCCGTTTACGTTTCCACTTTTGTTTGGATTATTAACTACATAAGGATTGCCTTCCGAGGAAGTGGAATGACAAATTTTAACCGAATTCTGCCCTGTCGCAAAAACAGCCTTAGCTAACAAAAATAGCAGGACTGTTCCTGCTACAACTCCTAATATAATAAAATGTTTCTTCTGCATTATAATCACCCCCCCGCTTTTTTTAATTCTCGCAAATAGAGAACTCCTGTAAATAAAATTATTATAACTACTCCTGTAATAAAGCCTATCGTATAAAAAACAAACAAAGCAATAAGCACTTTAGTTAATCGGTCTTTTACGAAAGTAATCTTGTATTTTTTCGCCAAAATCAGGAAACTGCTTTACTTTTAGCATTAG
>CAYTOP010000021.1:0-3563 GCA_964439585.1 uncultured Gammaproteobacteria bacterium | reverse complement strand
CCTGCCACTATTCCTAATATAATAAAATGTTTCTTCTGCATTGTAATCACCCCCCCGCTTTTTTGTATTCTTTAAGGTAAAAATACATCGTTAGGAAAAAAATACTAACTATCCCCGTTAGATAACCCAGCGTGTAAAAAACAAAGAAAGTTATAATCACTGGTACTTACTTTTTTGCAAACATTAAATTGTGCTTGTTGTATAAATGGCTAGTCAAGTGTTCAAATTTCATTTTACAGGCTGGGCAAAAACCGCCTTTAGTCTCCTCTATATACTCAAGGTTTTTTCTGGCTCGTTCAACGCTCTGCTTTGAAAACCTTTGTCGGTTGGAAGTTCCTTTTTTGAAGTACCACTTCTTGCCGCTTTTTAGCAAATTCTGTAAGTAAAATTCCCTTCGTTCTTCAAACCTATCTTGTTTTTTTTCTTTTACAGTTTCAGATATCAGGGGGTATCTGTAATCAAGGCCGAACTCCTCTTTGTAATCTCTAGCTAATACTTTGTGTTTGTGCCATAAGTGACTGCCCAAATGTTGAAATTCTTTTAAGCAGTATTTGCAAAGCAAATTGTCCATTTTTAATTAACAGCCCTCTTTCGGAAATAGTCTTGTATTTTTTCACCGAAACCAGGAAATTGTTTTGCTTTTAGCATTAGCAACTCTACTACCTGCTGCACAAACTTAGTCATTTCCTGCCTTAGTTGGTCAAAAGCAAAAAGCGAAATAAGGGGGTGTCCATAAACTATCCTTTGGGTTCTGCCTTCAATATCTAGGGCGATGTCAATTCCTTTGTATTCTTCTACGTTACAAACTACCCCTGCATAACCTTTGCTTTTGTAAATTACTTTGCCGTCCTCTTTGACCGTAATCTCATAAAGGCTTTTGTTGACCTTTAATTCCTTTTTGTTAAAAATTTCGTTTATGTATGTCATAAGTAAGCTTGGGGCGGTTCTTTGTCCTGCTTCTTTTTTAAAACAACCCCAAAATTAAAACTTCCGTGTTCAAAAACAAAACCAACTATGCCGTGCTTCTGGTTGCATTTTTTCAGGAAGTCTCGGAAGTGCGCGTCAATTCTGTAATAAGCAACCCCTTGAGTTTTAGCTTCGGAAAGTTCAATGTCTATTGCGGTAATAACTTTTTTCATTTTCCAACGGATACGAATTTGTTTTCAGCAAATTGTAACTTATCAGCAACGCTTGAACCCAGCCTTGTAACCTTTGCATTGTCGTAATTTTCTTGAAACTCTTTTTGCTGGTCTTTAGTCATAAACCGCTCAATTATATTGGCTTTATAGAATCTATTTTTTAGCATTTTTAGCCGCCCCCTTTCGGTAAACTATTTTAATCGGAGTGGACTGGTCAATTCGAGTGTTGAACCTGCGGAGTGAGTATCTTTGGACTTTAGTTAAAGCAACTTCTCCGTCAAGCAATAAATCTTTAACTTTTAAAAGCTTTGTTTCAAAATCGTAATCAAATTTAACTCCGCTTTTTAAAACTTTACTTATTGGTTTTTTTGTAAAGTAGGTCATAGTATCGGCTGTATTTAGCTCTCCAATTTCCCTTGCCTCCAATTTCTAAGGGCTCTAATGGGGGCATTTGGTTTGCCTTAAAGTATTTAGTAATCGTTTTAATATCGTCCCGCCATTCTTTGTCTAACTGGTTAGAGGTTTGAATTACTATCTCCTCAATAAAGCCCGTGTCCTTCGCTACATACAAGATATGCCCCTCGTCTAGGTGTAATCCGTTCATATAAGTGTAAAGTTGCAACTTGTGGTGAGGATAAGCATTGGAAAGTCCTCCTGTATTTTTGTGGTAACGGAAAGCCATAGAGTTAATACTCTTTATTTCAAAGACCGTTTTTCTTAATCCTTCAGGATATGTTTTCTGCCAATTCCCGACTAATCCCTTGAGGAAAGTCTTTTTGTCTTTTAGTCGGGAGTCCTCATCAGTAAGTTTTTCAATAGCCTCGTCAATGTTATTTAAAACGTCCTTCCAGTTTTTAACTTCCAAAATTAGGTCAGGCTTCCCGACAACTGGCAAGTAATCCTTCTCAGGCATAGCCTGTATTGTAATTTTCTCCTGTGCAGAGTGGGCTATATGGCAACTCTTGAGCATATCTGCAACTCCCTTCTCTAGTTGTTTTCCGAGAAAAAAATTAAACAAACCTTGTCCATCGGAAGGGTTGGAATAAGGTTCGCCCTTCATTTGTAAATAGCGGTCAACAAATGGTTTGCCTAAGTCAGAAGCCCATATTTCGTTTCGGGGCTTAGGAGTTTGTTCAGCAGTATAGGAAATAAGGTCTGTTAAGAAGTATTTAATCGCCCAACCTTTGTCCATAGTCTTATTATATATATATTAAGGTCTAACTCAAGCGGTAGTGTTTTTGTGCATAAGCAAGCGCCTCGTCAAACATTTTGCTTGCCATTTCGCCAGAAAAAGGAGTATCAGGAGGCAGTCCCATTGTTTCGTTTCTAATCCTTAACGCACAAATCGGACAAAGGAGGGTGTAAGTTAGTTTTCCCGAAATACTACTCGCCATTTCGCTTAAAAGGTGGTCAGGATATTTTAATCTGCAACTGGTGCATTTAGTCATTAGTTTGAAATTGTGTCGGGCAAAAAAAGGTAATCAAGTAACCCTTCGCCTCGGTCTTTAGCTCCCGAAACTTTTAGCTCTTTAAAATCTATTTTGCCGTCGGCCTTCTCAAAAAACTGCATAATCAAAACATTCTGGGAGTTGTCGGAGTTTCTTGCAGTAATAGTAATCGCTTCCCTGCGGTTCGGGTGTTCGCTTGGGGCATATTTAAAGACATTTTCGTCTTTTTTAACTTCTGCAACCCAGCCCTCGGCAATAAAAACAGCCTCGTAAGGGGTAATGCCTTTTTTCTTTAAAGTCTTAGCTATCTGGCGGAAACCCATTGTCTTGCCTATGGAGTCAATGTTTTTAGGAAATTGAGCAACTATCATTGCTCCTTTGCCGTGCATATCATTAACCACAACAATGGGGACTAGGTATAAATCCTTTTCAAGGTTAATTTTGGCTGTTTCCAAAAACTGTAAGCTCTTTATTTTTAAGTCCATATTAGGAAAGCCGAGTTGACCACTTGAACCTGCGGACTGACTTTTTTAGCCTTTTTTCAAGGGTATTGAGTCGGAAGTTTAACTCTGCGAGGATAGGTTTTGCAGATTCTCGGGCTGTTTCATAAGCCAATCCATACTTTGCAGACTCTTTTAACGCACGAAGTCTGGCTATTAAATCTTTTGTAGATATCTTAAAGAGGTCTTCGTTCATAATTCTTAGCCAAGGACACACTGGACTTTAGTCCTGCGAGGAATTGGCTCCTTCCTCAGCTTGTGTTATCTTTGTTCTTTTAGCTTTTGGTCAAACTCATTATCAATAAAAATCACAACTTCGTTATCTTCTCCGCAGTTTTCACAGTTAAAATGTTTCTTAATTTTTGTTATCTTCTCCTCTTTTGGTTTATTTTTCATATTCTCTCTTTGGTAAAAGTTATTTATAAGATTTTAGTCATTTTATTTTTCCTTTGGTCTATGAGTTATGAATCTCGCTA
>CAYTOP010000020.1:5438-17011 GCA_964439585.1 uncultured Gammaproteobacteria bacterium | reverse complement strand
CTTGATGTGTGTTGCATCCAAGCCAAAACTGCAGGGTTTTCTGTATTTATAAATCCGCCGCTCGCAAGCAGATCGACCATGCTTTTAACATACAAGTCGTCTGGTGTATTAACTGCATGATCTGTATTTGGCCTTGATGAAGTAATTATCAGTTTACCTCCAGCGTTTTCTACAACATCACCTACTATCTTAGTGTGCTTTTCAATTGCGCTTTCTATCGCTTTTAGTGAGACAGACTTAACCACAGGTCGATTCGCTTCAATTTGGTCGTTTGAAACCTCATAGGTGGTATAACCGCCGCCATCTACATTCGCCCTTGCGGCTGCTTCCACATGCAGTTTTGCTGAAACCCTCACACCAGCAATTCTGAATTCATTTTCACTTCCAGCACTTAAGGACGCAATATCTTGTACGGGTTTATGAACATCTCTACTCTCTGGCGTGAATCCATTATTTACGACATCTACTAAGTCTAAGACATTATTTACTGGATCCGTGCGTAGCGGGCGTGGTTTTACCATTGCAACAGGCCACCCTTCCGGGTTAACAACAAGAGCACCCCCTGTTTGAGTTTCTTGGGGCGATTTGCCATTGTAGAAGGAATATCCTTCTGGAAACCCCGGATGTTTTCCCTTTTTTTCTACTAACTTTGCTAATGATACCTTTTCGATTGTCATGGTTTAACTTTGAAATAAAAAGGTGGGATTATTACCTGAGAATATAATTTCTTCTTGTGGGGAAATTTTTACGTGATTTATAGCTATATTCAAATTTTCCATTAGCTTGTCTACCAATATATTTGTGGGCTCAACGATGCTTATGTTGGGATATTTTTGTTTGAACACATACTCAATATGTTCTTTAACATGGGAAAAATGGGTGCAGCCTAACACTAAAGTGTCGATTTCACCCGACCTGTTTACTATTCTTTTTATTTCCTCTATTATTTCTTTTTTCTCGTTATTTTCTATATGACCGATCAGTTTCTGTTCTCCAGATTCAATCACTTTTACCTTATGGTTAATGCTATATATGAGCGATTTATAGGCATGTGCATTTGCAGTAAAGTTGCTACTAATTACCAAGACCTTCTCCTTGGAAATTTCTGCTGCTTTGGTTGCAGAAAGATTAAGTATTGGAACTACGAAAGGGTTGGTTTTGTATGGGGTGATAGAGTTGTATACGATAGAGGCGGTGTTACAAGCGATACCTATTATTGAACAGCCTTCAAAATGTAGGTCCGTAATATTTTTTGAAACAATACTTTTCAGCTCACTTTCGCTTTTTGTGCCATAAGGAAAGTTTTTAGTGTCGCCGAAGTATTTCACCCGAGCGTAGTTTTCAAACCCCTTAAACTGCAGGGTTTGTTTTAGTTTGTTGTAAACCGGTATTCCCCCTATTCCTGAATCGAATATACCTATTTTTACTTTTTGCATAATGCTCTAGAAACTAAAAAACCTCTCGTTTGAGAGGTTTGAAATTGATAAATTAATTTATCTCGTCAACGTCAAACCCCCCTCGCAAAGAGGAGGTCGCTAACGATAATGAGCGAAGCTTGGCTCCCTCGGAGCATGGCTCGCTCGGTAGTGAGATTTAAATTCAACATGATTTGATGTATTTTATAAACTATATAATTTGATGTCAAGACCGGGATTTTAAATTAGGTAGCTTTGTGTAGAAATCTTCCATAGCCTCAATTCCCTTGTAGTAATTTATTAGACTGAAGTTCTCATTTGGCGAATGCATTCTGTCTGTTGGCAACCCGAAACCTACCAAGATACAAGGAACCCTTAATTTATTTGCCAAAACTGGAACGAATCCAATTGATCCGCCGACTCCAGTAAAAACAGGATCTTTTTTAAATGCTTTTTTAAGGCTTTGTTTAATTAAAGTAAAAACAGGATGGTCGGTTGGTGCTTTGTATGGCAGGCAATCTGCGTGGCGAGTTAATTTGTACTTTATGTCTTTAGGAACAAGTTTTTTGATATATTTTTCAAGGTCAGCATAAATTTCGTCAGGTTTTTGATTTGGAACGAGTCGCATGCTCAATTTCATACCTGCTTTTGCCGGTATAATTGTTTTACTTCCTTCATCCTGATAACCTCCCCAAATACCGTTTATGTCCAAAGTTGGTCGACTCCACCGTCTTTCATTTAACGAATATCTAGTTTCTCCGCCACCGGTAGTATAAATTTCGCCTTCATGCTTAATTAGTTCCTTGCTGGCTTTTATCTTTTTATAGTCTTCAAGTTCCTGTTTTGAAGGTGTCGTAACAGATGTATAAAAGTTAGGTATTAAAATTTTATTATCCTTATCTTTAAGTTTGTTTATTATTCTTGCCAATACAATTGTTGGATTTTCAGATACTCCGCCAAACTGGCCGGAGTGTAAGTCGTGTTTTCCTATTTCAAGCTGTAGCTCGGCATATAATAGGCCTCGGAGGCTAATATCAATTGACGGCTGGCCCGGTGCGGGCATTTCGGTATCGGACACTAGTAAATAATCGCATTTAAATAGATTTTTTGCATACTTTTTGGCTAAAGCCTCAACACTAATTGACCCTATCTCTTCTTCACCTTCGATAATAAATTTAACGTTAACTGGCAGTTTTCCTTTTAATTTTTTTAGAAGGTTTTTAATAGCCAAGACATGAACCATGTGTTGGCCTTTGTTGTCTGTTGCACCTCTGGCATAGAGCTTGCCTGCTTTGACAACTGGTTTGAAGGGTTGTGTGGTCCACTCCTCAATTGGTTCTGGGGGTTGGACGTCATAGTGGCCATATATAAGAACTGTAGGTTTATCGGTGTCTGTGGTCAGTTGACTGAATACGGCATCGTGTTTTTTGGCTTTTAAGATTTGAGAAGTAAAGCCCATCGAGGTAAAAAGGTCTACAAGATAATTTCTTGCCCTTGTCATGTCTGTAAGATGTTTAACCTGTGTTGAAACAGAAGGAATTTCGAGAAGGTGTACTAGTGGATTAAGAAGCTTGCGGTTATCCATAAAGCCATTTCACATCTAGCCCGCAGATCTTTGAAGATAATGCTCCCCTGAAAGTAGGAATTTGCTACCGTGCTTTTTGAATTGTGACCAATAATTTTTCTTTTCAGCACGTTTATTGGTTGCATGCATCCAAACAACAGCTTCGTCAATCTTTTTCCTGAATGATTTAATGAATTCTAACAACTTCTCAAAGAAAATTATATGATAAATTCCAGGTTCGATAGGTGCCTGGAAAGCTGCAATCTGAGACTCTTTTGCAAGTTCTTGAGTAGATTGAGCCAAAACCATCAGCTCGTCCATGATTACTTTTAATTGAATCCTAAGTTCATTAGACTTTCTTTCTACTCTTGCCGATTCTTCTTGGCGTAGCCTTTTTTCTAATGAAAATTGTTTGTTAATTTTAGTTTTTTCCTCTTGCTGACCAGTGAAGATGTCCTTCATTTCAACAGCTTCACCAGGAACAATTTCTCCAGAGTAAGTTCTTGGAGTAGGACCAAATATTTGATCCATAAAATCCTGAGGCGCTTTCTTAATTAGGTCTTCTTTTAATGACCTGCCAGTTGAAGCCCCGATTTCTTTGAGCTGTTCGAGTACGTTTGCGCGTACAGTTTTAGCTGCTTTTTGTTTTTGATTTTTGTCCATTTAAGTAAAAAATAATTGAACCTGTTTCAAAACTCACCTTCCAAGATTGTTTTGAGCACTTGCGGTGAGGTTATATGAACCGTTTTGAAACCAGTTCATAGCGTGCTTAACACAACCTCCAGCCACGTTTTATGTGGACTTTGGTGAATTTTACAATACTTTAGAGGCTTTTTGCAACTTTTTGTCCCACAGAATGTTACTAAAGAAGTGCTGTTAATGAGTCTAGTGCAGCTCGTTTCCGAAGTATTGCTTCGACATATCGTCGTTGCTCCGGAGACTTGAGTTGGTCAGAAAGTTCTTTGTCTGCTGAGCTAACCTGGATGGCGGCGTCAACTTGTTTTTCGTCAACTTTAATATTTTCCTTTTCGGCTATCTTAGAAAGAATAAGATCAAGCGAAAGTGTCTGGGAAGCTTGAGTTTCGTATTCAGTTCGCAGGGACTCGGCGGTTTTACCAATAGATTTTAAATAGGTGTCTAAATTAAGGCCCAATTTCTCAATTTTTTCGAGCAGTTGTGAAAGGCGTGCGTTTACTTCTTCCTCAACCAGGATTTTGGGTATATCTATTTTTACGCTCTCAATCAATGCTTTTATAACTTCCTGCTCTTTAAGCTCTCGGGTCATCTTGGGTTCATTTTCCTGTTTGTTGCCTTTTTCTGGGGTCCAAATTGAGCTGGACTTAGCAATATTGGCAATTGCCTTTTTATAATCTCCAAGTTCAAATTCTGGAATTTCACAGGTTATTGCTCTAATTTGCCAAGGTTCATTATCTAGAGCTTTAACAAGTTCAAATTTGGGATAAATTGCAGGTTTTATTTTGTGTTGCGTTATTGCATCAGAAACTAGCTTGGGTAAAATTTGAGAAAGTGTTTTTTCCAGTAGCTGGTCGGAGGGTATGTGTGTAAGTAGGTTCGCAAGTGGAGCCTTGCCTTTCCTAAATCCAGGAACAGTTATGGTTTGGCCCATACTCAAGGCAACTTCTTGTCTTTTGCTATCAATTTCCTCAAACGGGATCGTAAAGGTTATCTGGACATTACCGTCATCGCTTCGAGCCATGGTGGAAGTTGATTTATTTGAGTTATCTGTCTGCTTTTTTGACATGTGTGTATTATAGCCTAGTGACTATGAAATTCGAAGTACGAAATTCGAAGCACAAAACAATGGTCAATTTCATAAATTAAAATATTCTAAAAAAGTTGTGTTTGAAAATAAGGATTTTTGTATTACCGAAGGGTTTTCTAACCCTTGTGTTGAGTCTTGAATTGAGCAGGATTGAATTTCAAACCGGGTTTTGAAAAGTTAGCTGCTTTTCCACCACTAAACTTACTCCCGCCGCCGAAGTTTTCAGCCCGGAAATGATCTGGCGTTCGATACTTAGGACCTGCTGCGTTTGTGCCATCCTTTTTCTTAGAATAGTTTTTCATATAGCTTATTATACAAAAAGAGTGCAAGTGTGTTTGGTGTGAAGCTAGTTATCGTCTTTATTTTCAGAGAGCTTGTTAAGAAACATCGAAACAAGTGCAAGCACGATGGAGGCAATTACCGCTGTCATAAAGCTGTCAATTGAAAATCCGGACACTACGAAACTGACTCCCCAAAGTAAAACTACGTTAATAAGAAAAGCGGTAATTCCGAGTGTAACGATAGTTAGAGGAATAAAGATAATTTGAAGAATTGGCCTTATAAAAGTATTTACTACACCGATAACTACTGCCGCTACCACGACTGCCCAAAAATCGACGAATCTAAATCCAGGCACAAGATATGCAACGATTAAGAGAGTAAAAATGTTTAGTGCCAGTTTTATAATTGCTTTTAGCATACCCTATTATATCATGGACAATAGCATTAGTTTTGTCAATTGTTTATATGCTTTTTGAAAAATTGTAGGCTGCTTTCTACTGCTGCATTCCAGGCTGGGTTAAGGTTGTGGTTGGCACCTGGGTATGTGTGGTATTCTACTTCTTTTCCTAGCGATTCAAGCGTTTCTACTAAGTTGTCGCTCCAGATGTATGGGACTGCGTCGTCGCTGGTGCCTTGGTGAACAGAAAGCGGGGCGTTAATTTTATCAAGATACTTAGTAAATGAATATTGGTCTGTGTCGTAAAGCTCCTCGAATTCTGATAGTTTTTGCCTAAGATATTTACCCCCATCAACTGGCTCGTCAGTGTAATAAAGTATGGAATAAGGAAAGGGTTTTGAAACAGGTGCCCATAAAACTGTTGGGTAATTGCTGCCGGTTATTTCCAAGACAGTTAGCGCAATTTGGCCACCATTTGAGTGTGCCCAAATGGATATATGTTTTTTGTCCCATGCTGGAATCTGATTTACGGACTGCAAAAGAGACAGCACGGTTACGTATGTTTGGAAGCGTGTTTCGAATATGTCGTCTGCTTCTTTATCTGAGTCTGCATAGCCCAAGAAATCTGGTGCAACAGTAATCATGCCTTGGCTAGCAAAATAGGAAGCTGCATTTTTAGTTCCTACCCCTGTGCTATACAATTCTGGGTCAACGTAACCCCGTAGCATAATAACCACAGGATAATTTGCAATACCATCATTTGGCAAGTTAATTTGGCCAGATGTGGTCTTTTCATCTTTCTTTGATGGGTTAGGATCAAATTTAAATTTAAAAGACCGTGAACTATAGTCTTTGTTATCTTCACCGTTGGCGTCTATCTGAAGCTCGCCGGGTTGTACATTTGCTTCTGATAGCTTACTTATTGTGTACTCTTTCAAAGGCCTTGGTTTTGGAGTGGGAGTGGCTTTGAAGCTTGTTGTTAATTCAGAACCCGAAAAGCCGTTTAATAACCAGCCTAAACTGAAGGCAAATATTAGCAGTCCTAAAATTACTCCCGTTTTGACGAATTTACCCATTTAAGTTTTGGGGCAGCTAGTGGTATTTTAGCACCTAACGATGTCAAATTCGGCGACCCGTCAGGTCGGTCTCGTGGAGCGTATTTGCGGGGCTGTGTGTTATCCTCCTGGCGAAGCGTGGGGAGAAAGTACCCAGATCGTAAGGCGAGGGTGTTTCATTTGTAAAGTAAATAGGTACTTGACTTCGGGTTTATTTCGGGATAGAAATAAAGTACATGATTGAAAAAGTAAGCGTACCCGTGTCGGTCAGTTTGACTTTTGACAGTACTAAAAGGAGTGTGTTTCCAAAATGGTTGGTTTGGAATGGTAGGACATACCCCATTTTGAAAGTCGGACTTCATCACACTTTTCGCCAAGGCAGAACGTTATTTCATGTTTTTTCTGTTGTCAGCAAAACTTTGTTTTTCCGACTTGTTTTCAATACCGACAATTTACATTGGAGGCTTGAGGAAATATCGGATGGTTTGCCTGACTAATTTATGCATAAGACAAAATTGTTTCGTAGTAGTTTGCAGATAATAAGCGTGTTTAGCGTTGCTTTGGTGTTTTCCTTGGGACTGTCTTTTTTGGCCTTTTTCTGACTTTATGGATACTTTGTCGTTTAACTCGAAGCCTCCAGCCATAATGCATATTGATCTCAATTCTTGCTTTGCAACAATTGAGCAGCAAGCAAATCCGCACTTGCGTGGCAAGCCAATTGCTGTCGCTGCCTACACTACTCCCTCAGGCTGCATACTAGCTCCATCGATTGAGGCTAAAAAGCATGGTATTAAAACGGGCATGCGGGTCAAGGATGCCAGAGTCCTCTACCCCAATTTGATAGTTCTCCCACCGGATCCGTGGAAATACCGAAGTGTCCATCTTGCACTGCGGCGCATTTTGTCTGACTATACGAACGATTTTGTGCCTAAGTCGATAGATGAGTTTGTTCTCAATTTGGCCGATATGCCCTGTCTGCGACCTTTAAAGGTGCCACCTTACACTTACAAGGTGACATTGTCCCCCATTTGGGTAGCGGCAAAAGAAATAAAAGCAAGAATCAGGAAAGAAATTGGTGATTGGCTTACCGTTTCTGTCGGCATTGCGCCAAATAGATTTTTGGCAAAAGTTGCCTCTGGCTTGCGCAAACCAGATGGATTGGATGAGATAAATATAACCAACTTTAGAGATGTTTATTTGAAATTAAAACTTACAGATTTACCATATATCAAATTCCATAACGCCGCGCGACTTGGTAATTTTGGTATTTACACAGTTATCGACTTTTATCAGTCTCCTTTGTGGAAGCTTAAGGCGGCGTTCGAGTCGATTAATGGCTACTATTGGTATCTTAGGTTGCGCGGCTGGGAAATCGATGATGTCGAATTTGGCCGAAAAAGCTATGGAAATTCGTACGCCTTGCCCAAGCCTTTTGTGGAGTTTTCTGATCTTGCTCCCATCTTGACCAAGCTTGTTACTAAAACAAGTACTAGATTAAGAGGGGCTCATTACTTGGCTCGTGGAGTTCACGTTGCGGTTGCTTACCGTGATGGGGGTTTTTGGCATAAAGGGGTGACTTTCCCCAAAGACCTTTTTGATTTTCAGGAGATTTATAAGAAAGCTTATAGAATTTTGACGGCTTCGCCATACAAAAAACCAGTTCGTGAACTTGCAGTATCGGTTTTTAACCTGCGGAGCTTGGATAGCGTACAACTTGAGCTTTTTGATGATGTTGATAAGAAAAGAAAATTAAATGAAGCTGTGGATAGTGTTAATGAAAGGTGGGGAAACTTTGTTATAACTCCCGCACGTATGATGACAGCACAGGACGCTGTTCCAGATAGAATTGCTTTTGGTGGCATCAAGGAACTTGAAGAGTTTACGATTGATGTGACTAAGTAAAATTTTAGACTGGTTAATAGTGATTTGGCAGGACTACGCTATCACCCACGTTTAATCCATGACTTTGTGAAAAACCGGCATTAACCTCCAAAACGTAATCGATACCAACTGAAGGTCTGTAGAGTGGGAGATCTGAATCATTAGTACCAGGTGGTGCAACGGCAACATCTGAATCTATTTGAACTATTTTACTGTCTGCAATCCAAATTAAGTCAAGAGGTATCAGTGTATCTTTCATCCAAAAAACGGGATATGTGCCCGGGACATTAAAGACAAAAAGCATTCCGTGGTCGTCTTTAAGACTGGTTCTATTTGAGAGACCTTCTGCTCGTTTTTCAGTTGTGTCTGCTATCTCAACCTGCACATTCGTTTTCCCTACGCTCATCTGATACGTTTGGGTTTGGGCTGTAGTTTGAGTGATGGGATTGTTTTTGGGAAGTCTTAATAAAAAAATGACTGCAACAATACCCAAAAAAATAAATATTAAATAAACAAACTTTCGAGTCATTACTTTAAAAGTTACTGGGCTGAGTTGAGCTCTTGGTCGATATTTTGAAGCTCTTTATCGAGATCAGAAAAGTCAGTGTTATCTAAATCTTTTTCAATAGACTCCGGTTCGGTTGAATTTGATTGATTTTGCATTTGACTTACCTCTTGTTGAAATGTGTCGTTTGGCACTTTTGGTTTACCTTGATTAAGTCTAATCGCCATATAGCCATAAGCTACTACAAGGATTGCTGAAAGAGCCAATAGTGTGTTTTTTTTGGATACTAGTTCCATAATTTATGTTACACCCTTTTATGTTGAAGGTGTAGGACTTTCGGTCGGTTCAGTTGTCGGTACATTGGTTGGCTCAATTGTAGGTGAAGGTGAAAGAGCTGGAGTATTACCTATTCTCAAGCCTTTAATTTGTGTAATTACTTTTATCAATATCCCGTGTATTTGAACTAGCTCATTTTTAAGCGCTTGAAAATTATCTTTAAGCACCTGAAATGCTATTTGGGGATCTTCGGATTCAAGCATTGTGTCTAAATTGTCTTTTGTCGCGGCCAAATTAGTACGAGCGTCTCCAAGAAGGACTTTGGCCTCACCAAGTTGATCTTTAATGGCTGTTGTGTCGACATCTGGGTTTTCATTTTCTATAACTGCAATTCTTGCTTCAATTCTTTGTGTTAGCCCATCGAGTCGTTCAATTGCTGCAGCATATCTAACTACTACTCTGCCAAAGAAATACTTAACATGGTCTTTCCTAAGTTGTGTAAGAGCTGCCGACTTGCTAGCCATGCGCTCTTCCATTTGATTTTGAACCCTAGTTTTAACTTCAGCTCGCTTTTGTAGGATCCGTGCTTGAATTTGATTCTTTATATTCTGTGTTTCAGTTCTAATACGGACATTAACTTCGGCATTATTCATGTTTTGAGCATTAACATTTTTGGCTTTTGTATAGCCTGGGAATGCGATGAGAAGGAGAAATGCCAAACTAATCAGCAATTTTGTTTTCATACGTCAAGAATTTAATTGTTAACCAAAACAAGCTAAATGTCAAGATTAGTAAGCTTAAGATTAATTATTCTGAAAACTTTCCGGGTTAGCTAGATTTGGACTTTGCATGACAATATTTTTACCAGCGGAGAACAAATAAAAGGCAATAATGATGATAAAAATAATGGAAGGCACGAGTAGCAAAAGCGTGTCAAAATCTCCCTCGGCTTTGCTTGTGTGAAGGTGAAGTGGTTCGTCGGTATTCATACTATAAATACTATACCACCAAACGTCCATCTGAGAATACAAAGCAAGCCTGTGAGAAAATACGTTTAATGTGGCGCCAAGTTGAACTTGGATTTAACCGCGTTTAAGTGGTGCCGGGAACAGGAGTCGAACCTGCACGCTTTAAAAAAGCACACGGTCCTAAGCCGTGCCTGTCTGCCAATTCCAGCATCCCGGCCCGTCGGAATAAGTTTTGCTTGCCGCCGAATAAAACTCGGCCAATCGCGCTATTATTCCTCCTCTCAAGAATTCTAGCAAAATCTTGTGAAGACGCTACAATTATAGCATTCACTCTAGGGTGAAGTTAAGATTCAAGGGGTTTATTTTATCCATAAGCAAAGCTTGGCACTACTTCGCATTGAAAGTATAGTTTGAGAACAAAAAAATTAAAAATCAAATTCCAAAGGTAAGTGATCGATTTTGTTCATAAAAAACTCAACTTTCCATGCCCATGTGGTGCTTGGCGGTGCGTAAATGCGTGCAATTTTTGGGATAGTGTTGGCTCCCCTGTCGTAATATTTTTCCTTAAGGGTTTTAGATACAATCCTTATTGAATCATCCCAAGATGTAAAAACATATTTACCATTTGCCCAACCATAAGCGTTATATGAATTTGGAGGTATGCGTTTACCGAAAGTTGATTCGACACCAGATATGGCGGCCACGAGTCGCCAATCAATGCCATAATAATCAGCCCAATAAATGAAACTTTCAGCATAATCTGAAATTGGTGAATTATACTTTTCAAGAAAGTTAGATAATGTTGCCACTCTATAGTCAAGCGTTAAGTCCTCAATAGTTATTTGTTTTAAGCTTGCAGAAGAAGTTACAACATTGTTTTTCGCCATAACAGGACTTGCCTTAACTAAAAGGGCTACTAAAATTAAAACTGATATAAGAATATATTTTTTCATACGTTTACAATTAACTTGCTCGCTTCATACCCTCCTCCACCAAAGCTTTTGAGTGCTATTGATGACAGAAATTAGGTACTCAAAAAAAGAGACTCTCTTTCGAGAGTCTCAGGAAAAATTCTAACGCTCATCCCAGTTGAACCGGGTTCGCCTCAGAACGTGGTGATACTATAGCATATAACTATAAGTCTGTCAAGCTAAATAGCCTATAAATATTATATACTCATTAAATAGCTATATTATGGTTTATATATCAAACGACGAAATATAACTTAATGATGTTATAAGTCTTTAGTAAATTATTTTTTACGCGCAAGAATAAATATAGAAGGACCAAAACTCATTTTAGCAAGCACTTTTTGAAGCTTTTTTTCAAAAAATAAAAGAAAATCAAGCGGGAAAATTCTTTTGGCCAGCGGACTCCTAATATTAGAAACCGACCTTTGCTCAATAATTTCAAACCCACTTTCTTTAATAAGGTGGGCTATACCGAA
>CAYTOP010000020.1:0-5428 GCA_964439585.1 uncultured Gammaproteobacteria bacterium | reverse complement strand
AATTTCAAAATTGTTGTCTTCCAAGTATCTTTTAATTATATCCGGATGGAAATTAAAAAAAGGAAGAACCTGTTTTTTGACAGACAGCGGGCTTCTTCTATCCTTAGGAAAAATATCCAACGGGAATGTTATATTGCCCTTGAGCATTTGAGTGATTTTAGCTTTTAAGTGTTCTTTGTTTGCAAACTCTATAATTAAATAACCGTTTTTTTTAAGCAATTTGTTGATAATTGTAATTGCTTTGTTAGGATCTTCGATATGGTGAAGTACGCGAACCATTATGGCCAAATCGACAGATTTAGATTTGATGTTTTTAGGTAAATTGTCAAGTGTAGACTGGATAAATTTTGTATTTTTTGTTTTGATATTAATTCTTGCTATTTTGAGGAGTTTTGCTGAGGGGTCAGTTAGGATAAGGCGCTTGGCTCTAAAAATGTAGCTTGGAGTGAGCCTTCCATAACCTGCTCCAATGTCAACAATTTTGTCTATTTTACTAATCATTGTAAGAAGAGCTTTTATGGCATAAACCTCCGAAAGATGTTCATAATCTCTAGTGGTCCAATAGGCGGGATAGTCGTATGTATCGTATGCTGCTGGCATTACTCTTAAGGCTAAGTAAAAATATTCGTGGGAAACGAATTAGGATTACAATTTATTTCAAAACCGAAGCTAAAAGCGAGGTTTTGAAATAGCTTCTAATTTAACTCAGTTAAAAATTTGTTCACACCATCTGCCCACGAACCGTTTGAAAGCGGTGTATATTTGGACATTATTTCGTTGGGATTTGTGTACCCTTTATCGATATATTGAGTTTTTAAACCCTTTGAAACGGTTTCTATACCTGATTCGTAAGAGTCAAATCTAAGTGTACCCCTACTGTGAATTCCCCATCCCCAACAATTAAAACTGTCTTCAGGAATTTTTTTGCATAAGTTACTTTCTTGTTGAGCTATTGCCGTTATCAAGCGGAAATCTATCCCATACTTATCCGCATTTTGGACAATAAAACCTGCGTATGGTACCAATGGCGAATTGTATCGGTCAAGATATTGGATAATAATTTGCTCGCGTGCGTCGGCGGCTATGATTTCTGCCGAAATGCTGGGTAAGTCTGGAGCGTATGATGAATAGACGTTAATTTGGGAGACAGAGTTTTTAGAACTCTCGATATTTTTGGCCAAAGTTTCACTTTGACCATACTTTGAAAGTGAGGTCAAGGAAAAAGCACTAACAAAAAGTGTAACTGGTGTGAAGATAAAAAAGATTACAAGAACTGCAAGTTTTTGAAGTGTTGGGAAATAAGTCCGTAAAATATTTTGAAGTTTCATTTAGTTTGTTTGGTATTTTGCAACAAAAAACTCCATATCACCTAATATAGTATTATATTTTTATTTAGCTCAGAATGCCACAAATTGATACTTAAAGTCAAGCTTGGGGTTTGTGAAAATGATATTCCGACAGGAATCGCTGTACAAATCTTAACTTTACTTGGCACTCCTCGATGACTGTCGATAAGTACCCCCGACAGGAATCGAACCTGCATTTTCCGCTCCGGAAGAGGATGCTTTGTCCATTAAGCTACGGGGGTGCGTCGAAAACAGTTTTGCTAATCACCAAACATTGTTTGGTTTACTGCTTTATTAATTTCTCTTCAAAATTACGAGTAATTTTGTCTTATGAACTACTTTTTCTACAGTTAGTACGAAAAACGTGTTAAGTTAGTTTAAAGTATAATAGTTAGAGAGAAAATAGTATGAGAAAAAATTTATTACCCTTTTTCCTATTTTTTACTATAGGTATAACTTCTACCATCCTTTACTTTGGCAAAATTAGTCTTGGTGATCAGAAACGATTTGAAAATATTATTAGTCCTACTGTTACTCCAATTCCCACATTCTCTTTGGATGAAGCACCAAGTAAATCATTAGTGGGTGTGGTTTTTCCGGTCACAGGCAATGTTGGAATTATCACAAGGACAGCTACTGAAGCAGCAAAAATTGACGCTAAGACTGAAATTAAACAAGGAGAAAGTATTGTAGTTGGTACTGATAGCACTGCCAAATTAGAATTTTCTGGCATGTTGAGAGCTGACATTGACACCGACACACAGCTAGATTTAATTCAAACGCTTCCCGCCAACATAGTAATTTCCCAAAATACAGGTAAAGTAACCTACGTTAAAACCAGTGAAATACCACTGACTGTGAGGATTTTTAGACTTATTGTCGATTTTACCCAAGCGTCTATAGAAATAGAAGTAGACGCTAAGCTTAATACCACCAGAGTAAGCATTTTGGAAGGTGATGCAACTTTGGCTTACAATAATTTAAGTGGGGTGGTTGTAAAAAAACAACTTGCGTCTGGTGAAGTTTTCCTTTTCAGCAATTTGACAAGAAGTGGCAGGGTTTTGTAGTAACTTAGAAGCTATTTCAAAACCTTACGGGTTTTGAAATCAAGTTTGACTTTGTCAAACGCTTCCACAGCCATCTTTAAAATATGAGTTTTGAAATGGGCTGTAAGTTAAGTGGTTTCATTTGTAGCCTACTAAAGGTTCTAAGACGCTTGAGTCCTCATATCCCAATGCCCAAAGAGCAAGTCCACCTAAGTTATTTTCTTTCGCGTAGTCTATTTTTCCCGAGGTTGACGTACTGTCTGGAAAAAATATTTGATGATAAATTGAGCCCACAGTTTGAACGATAAATGCTTCGTTTGCAATACTGTCCTTTCCTAGGTAGCAGGTGGTACATGTTACTAATAACTCTTTTACCCTATCAGTGCTCGCTGTAACACCTCCGCCGGGGATTACTGCGGCCCGTGGGAAGTTTCGCAGACTTTCCCATTCATAGCCATACAATGGGATTCCCAATATAATTTTTCCTGGTGGCATAATGCGCATTGCCTGTTTTACGGCAGTATCTACATCGTATTCAGACTCTGTCCCTCCGCCATAAAGTGGAGCAACGGGGCCGGTAACATACGAGCCAGGATAGTGATAATCGTAACCCATGATGACAAGGTAGTCGGCAATTTTTGAAACTTCGACCACATCGATAAGTTTGCTTTTTACAAAATCAGTTCCAGTGACTTCAACTGTTAGTGAGTTAATACCGTTTGCGGCAAGCTGTTTTTTAAGTTCTGTCGTAAACGCTGTAAAGCGTAATCTAGCCTCATCCGAAGCTTCAGGTATACTTTCGATATCAAGGTTGAAGTCGGTAAAGCCATAGTCCTTCATTATCGGTGCGGCTTGGTCTGCCAAAGTTTGAGCATGAATTTTGGGTTGAGATAAAAGTTGACCGATATCTTCTTCGTTGGAGGCAAAGAACAGTAAAGATAGTTCAAGGCCTTTAGCTTTAGCAGTAGTTATAGAATCATCGAATCTGCCATTTTTCAAAGCTACCCAACCGGGCTCGCCTTCTGTAGGTTTAGTTAATTTTTTAATTGAACCATCAGAGTCAATCGTGAGACCAAAGATTGTCAAATTTGTTATGTAGTCTGAATAGTCTTCTTGAGCTTTGGATGTAAGCCAATAAGGTAAAAAACCGATTACTTTTGGAGTGGCACTAACTGAAATGGTTGCCGGTTGAGTTCGTGTGACTTGAATAGAATGTTCAGAGCCTCGATATAAAATTAGCAAGTATCCGAGTACAGCTCCAGTTACCAATCCAAATATTCCAAAAAAGATCTTCTTAATCACATTTCTATTTTACTATAGTTATGGATTCAAGAAGTGAGGTTAAAATTATTTGTGACCCCGAGAGGATTCGAACCTCTGACCAATCGCTTAAGAGGCGACTGCTCTACCACTGAGCTACGGGGCCGATAGTTTAGAGCCGGTTGCTCTACCACTGATACGGGTGCTTTAAATCTAAAGAGACGACTGATTATTCATAATCAGTTTGAGCTATTTTATCAAATCCAGGCTAAAATTGCACCGAGAAGCTTAATCGTAGCAATTTGGGTGGTTAACGTTTGGTTAATGTTTTTAAGGAAGTCGCCCAGTCCTGTTTTTGGAACGCTTGCGCTTAGTTCGCCAGATTGGCTTGCCTCGTTAGGCTCTGAATTGGGATTAATGGTTTCATTTTTTCCCCTAAAAAGAACCAGCCCCCTGTCTCCCGGTTCCATGGATTGGTAAGTTAGTGGGGAAACATCAAAACCCATGTCTCCGGCAGTTAGCATTGTAAATTCAGATGAATTCCAGATTGCTTGACCGTCATTTTGTGCATAGGCAACACCGGTAAGGATACCGTCTTTATCAAATACTTCCGGCAGTAGTATGGTGATGACTTTTCCACTTACAATTTGCTCGGGTGATCCCTTGGTCTTAGCCATATCCTGAACTGTTTTATAAAAGTCGTAAAATGAGCCATTAATGTCTTTCCAAGAGAAAACGGCAAATGGTGCTCCGGTGTAATTTAATAAAAACGGTGTAACAGCCACGACCCTGGAATCATTCCAGGAAGTTTCATAGGCAGATGTTAATTTTTGGCCAATCTTATCAACTGTCAAATAATTGCTTATTTCTCCATCCACTTTATGAGCCCAACCTGTTTCTGTTATAAAAACCGGAAAATCTTTAGTTACCCCAAGGCTTTTGAGAAGTGAGAGTTCCCATGCGTAAGTTTTAATCGATCCCTGGCCGATTGCGGTTTCACTACCCGAGAAATTCGGATTTGGATACGAATGACTGGTCCAACCATCCACATGGTCAAAGACATTAGGATTTGTGGTAAGCATGTCGGCAAGGTATTTCTGCTCGCTCATATGGACTTTGTTGTTTGGTGCAGATGCGTCAAAACCCGCTGGGAGTATGAAGAATGCATCTGAGGCTTCTTTTAGCTTTTTGGAAAATGTTCCGAGGTAGTTGGCGTATTCCTCTGGGTTAACTTCTCCGCCCCACTCAGTTGCGTGATTGGGCTCGTTACCCACTATTATATATCTGTTTTCAGTCACCCAATTTAGCGAATTTAAAAAGTAGATCCAGCTGTCAATTTCCTCATAAGCCGGTTTTCTCCAATTATCCCCATCTTGGGTTGTCGCGAGTCTTACTATTGGAATTAAGTGTTTTCTGCGGAGTTCATCAAAAAAAAGTTGCCAGCGGTCGATTTTCCGCTCATCGGCACGGATTACAACAGTTACATAACCCCAATCACCACCCGATGAATTTACCAAATTTGCGGCATCTTCTATATCGTTTTCATCTAAAATATGAATTCCAACTGGATTGTTGGTAGTAGCAGTTGGGTCAACAATTGCATTAACAGGGTAAGCAAACCCAAATAGTGCCAAGGCTAAAAAAACGGAAAGTAATAGTTTTTGGTAGATATTTGGCATCTACTCATTGTATCAGCTGGGGTAAAGTCTAACTTGAAGCGGATGGGTGAACTACCGTTTAGTTCTCCCGAACGATATTATAGCTCAATTTGTGGAT
>CAYTOP010000019.1:0-17828 GCA_964439585.1 uncultured Gammaproteobacteria bacterium | reverse complement strand
GTTTAATCTTCGTAGTTAAGGTCAAAATCCCCGCATAAAAATTCTTCAGGAGAAAATCAGGTAGCGAAATCAATTTTAAGCCCGTTAATAGGCTCAAGGATATATATATCGTCTTTAGTTTAATATATAAGTTAAGGGAGGTTAGGTTCAAAAGAGGTTGCTTTGTCTCTTTTTAGCAAGTTCCTTTTTATATTTGGAACTCAATTCGGTCGGAATTTTCAAACCCTTCTGGTAAGGTAAAAACTTTGTTCCGTGGAAAGTGCAGTCGCCAGCAAGTTGTAAAGTATTAAAATTGCCTTTTATATATCGGAGGGTCTTTAATTGATTAAAGCAGTAAGGTATTGGACACTTCATTGTTACTATCTTACTAAAGATTATGTTAATCGGAAAAGGACACGAAGAGTCCCTGATTAGGAAATCAGTTAGTCTTTTTTCTTAAAACCGAGGCGAGTATTTTTGTCAGGAGGTTTCCCTTCTCTTTCGGGTGTCACTCCAAAACCAGCTTTGGCTCTCGTCTTGCCAGTCAATCGGAATAAGGTAAATCCGATGAGTTGCCCTGTAATCCCCTTCGGTTTTGTTTTAGGTGGCTTTCCGTTTGCCACGGACAGGGGAGCTACCGCTTAGGTGTCCGCTCTTGTAGAGCCTTAATAACTTCATTAAAACTGCCTTCAAGGTCATCAATTATGGAACGGAAATTCCCGAGGTAATTAGCGAGGATTTTTAATCTCTGGAGGATTTTTCCAAACTCTTTGACTTCTTTGTCTGAAAGTGGTAATTTTGAATTGTTCATTTGATTAAAATAAAACTAACCTTTTTTTTCCGCCAAGTCAATACCGATTTGGCGGTTTTTTTTGTTCTCTAACGGTTAGAGTTATTTGGAAGGTTCAAGGGGGTAAATCTTCTCTGTTCCCCATTTTCGGAGTAAAGCGAGGACTTGGCTTAAAACCCAGCCGACAATAGAACCTTGAGTTAATTGGTTAGGAATAAAATCGCTCCACTCAAAGCCATTGGAAATCGCCGCCTGGACTGCGGTAAAGTAAATTAGCCATACAGGAATAGTAAAAACAATAGCGGTCTTCAACCAAGAGCTTAAATCGTGTCTAGTAAGGCTTCTGGCTTCGGAAATCTCAACTTTTACTCTGTCAATAGTGGGTTCTACCATTTTAGTATTTCAATGCCCGTGAAAAGCGTTTAATAAAGTCTTCACAGCTGTTTGTTAAGGTAACCGAGTAATCCCCAGCTTTTGCAATAAGCGGTCGGAGAATTTTCTTCTCAAGAAACGCAGCAATCTTGTGCGCTTTCCTGCGGATAGCCTGTCCAATAATGGCTTCAAATTTAATTTCATCGGCAAATTGTTTCATAATTTCAGCTTTTGTCTAATTTTAGTAATAAAATTCGGTTTTAGTTCAATTACTTTTTTATCGGCAAGCGAATTAACCACCAGCCCAAGTTTTTCAGTAACTTCAGCAGTGCCCTCGTCAGCCTTAATCGCCATCGTTTCGCCAACTCCCGTAATCTCCTGTCTAATGTCCTGCGTATTTTTATCATATCGGTTTCGGATTAAAGCAAATTGTTCCTGTAAAGCATTTTGTTTGGCTATTATATCTTCAAGTATGCCCCTGTCCTCATACAAAAGGTCAAGTGACTTTTGCATTGTTTCTACCCTTCGGACTACTTTTTTAAGTTCATCTTCTAATTTCTGCAAAAATACTTTGTCAGTTCTGTCCATTAAGTGTTAAGTGTGATTTTCAAACGGGCATATTTAACCCACCACCAGCCAGTCCCGTTTATTATTGCCTTTGCATTGTCAAATTTAGTCTGAACCTTAATTTTTTCAGCTTCGGAAAGTGCAAGTTGTTCTTCGACAGCTTCGCAAGGATTAACAGGTGGTACTGATTCGGTTGGCAGTTCAGTGGGAGGTGTCGGTTCGGTCGGCGGTTGTGTAATTTCTCTTTTCCTTAGCCAACCTTTTACTCCCCAGTAAGAATGAGGCTGGAAGTGAGCAAGAGAGCCAACAGGCCAGTTCTGGTCAAAGGAGGTAAGCTGGTTAGGGTCGCCGTCCTTGCAAATCGCTGTGTGTCCGTCCGCTCCGACTTCCGTTCCCCAGATAACAAAATCGCCCTTAATGGGGGCATTGGTAGGAGTCCTTTCAATTCGGTCAAAATACTGAGTTAAATATGTGTCCCAAATCTGGTATGCACTTCCAACTAAAGGACTTTGAGGAAATCCTAGAACCTCTTTTACCGCCATTCGATAAACGTCAACGCACCAGTATTTAGCATTTCCGTCAAAATCAACAGGCTTCTGGTCATACTTACCGAAAAACTGGTCAAAGCTGATTAGTTCCGAGGGAGGATTAGGAGTGGGGTCGGGTGTCGGGTCTGGAGTGGAAGGGGCAGGGTTTCCGCTTAGTTTAAATTCGTTAGCCGTTCCGTAAAAAATATTTAAGTCTAAAGGGCTAATTCCCGCAGAGTTTCCAGAATTGGAATACTGCCTCATTAAAACTTTCTGCCAGTCGGTTGAAGGAGGAGTTGCTTCGGGGTTGTAATCCCACCTTGCAAGCCATAACGGATAACCTGCATTAACAACTGGCGACCAGTCCTGTGCATTATTAAGCGCTAAGTTAATGTAAAGGTAAGGCTTAAATCCGAGGTTGGATTTTACTTTGTCTAAAAACCTTTTGCACCAGTCAACGGGAGTAGGGTAGTTTTCTTCAAAATCCAAAACAACTATTTCGCCAGGTCGGCAGGAAACTACACTGGTAAACCAGTCGGCCTCTGCTTCAGGGGCATTGTATTGAGGATAAGCATAGTGGTAAAAACCGAGCAACACGCCAGTTTGTCGTAATCCGTCCCTGTTAACTTCAAACCTTGTGTCTTTGTAACCATCGCCATAAGTGGCTCGGACAATTACAAAGTCAAAATTGTCTTTCAGGGCTTGGTAGTTAACTGTTCCCTGATGGTGACTAATGTCGCAGCCTTTTAACATCTTCTTTTATTTTAAGGTCTTATTGTAAAAATTTTATACACTTTAAGCTAAAATCCTCCCGAAAATATCTTTAATATGCTGACTATTCCCGATCCCGTAGTGTAGTTCGTTTCAACAAAGTGGACTATCAAAACCCCAAAAACAAAAGCAAAAAGGAGATAAAGTCGGTTTACTCTTTTACTTGTGACTTTTATCGTGTCTGCGTTTTTTTCAAGAATTGTCTTAACAGAAGTAATACATTCGTGGTTGGATTTGGAGTCAATCTGCAGTTGTTTTACTATTTTGAAAGTATCTCCGAGCTGGTGTTCCAATCCCCTAAACCTTTCGTCTAAGTATTCTTTGAAATAAGCAGGTAGTTTGGAACTTGCCATAATTACAATAAGGCTTTTAAAAAACCTCCGCCGACAGATTCTTTCAAGCTCGGATCAGACTGATCAAAAAAGGAAGGGTTAGTCGTCCCCGTAACTACTCCCGAGTGGTGTATTGCTATTCTCCCGACTCCTCCGTCGCCTCCATTTGCATTTGCGTCTATTCCAATTCCTTTTGCTCCGCCCGTTGCTGTAATGTTATTTGAACCAACCGCTGCGCTTCCGCAAACCAAAAGAACTCCGCCCCCAGAACCTCCGCCTCCCGCTCTGTCAGCTCCATTTCCGCCATTTCCGCCTCTACTAAGGAAGGGATTGCTAATTGTAATAACCTTACCTATTAAAATAAGCAGGTGTCCGCTGCCCCCACCTGCGCCTTGACTACCGACAGGAGAGCCAGAAGAGCCGCCTCCCGAACCTCCTGCAGTAATAATTGTCAGGTCAGCATTTCCATAAGCAAGCCCGAATGCGTTTGCGCCTGTACCAGCTTGTTGCCCATTTGTCCCATAACCTCCGCCAGAACCACCTTCGCTTGAAATCCCAGCAGCAGCACCATAAGTTCTGTCTCCGTTGCCATTTCCGCCTTCTCCACCTAGAGTCGTGCCGTCAACTGGCGCTCCGCCTCTAAAACCCCTTCCCGTTCCGCTAAAAGTTCCGCCAGTTAAAATGCTTGTTTTCGCTGCAACTATGGTTATTCCGTTAATGCTTCCGTTCCATATCGGAGGGGTGTAGGCATTTATTGTAAGGGTTGTATATCGTGGTATGCGGACTATCTGCGCTCCTGCAACGTAGTTATATTGAAGGTTTTGGCTCATTACTAAATTAACAGTTCCGCCGCCTGAGGCAACTTTATTTATTTCAAATTGTCCTCGTCCTGCAAATTGATATTGGATTATCAGAACTATGTCTCCATTGGCAAAAGCGGTTGATCCTGCAGTAAGGGCAGTTGTAGCAATAGTTCCAAGTGCCGTGGCTCTTATATTGGGATCTGCGGAAATAGTAGCACTGCCATTAGCTCCGTCTCCAAATGGTCTGCCTTGTAGTACCCTGTCTAATTTTTGCCATGAATTTAGTACCATATTAAATATCCTGACCAATTACAAAACCTTCTGAGCTTACGCCTCCGCCAGTCAAAATATTAAATCCGAACTCGTCGGCTCTATTGATAGTGGTTGTAAGAGTCGGGGCGGTTTGTCCAGCCCAAACAAGGTTTGCAAACCAAATTACGGTTCTGCCTCCCACGCCGTCCTGCTTAACCCTAACTACAAAAGTTTTGCCAGTAACGTCATTGGAAATAGTAAAAGTTCGGTTTCCTGCAATAGTAACCCTGAACTTCTTGCCGAGTCTTAAATCTATGTTAATGGTTGCTCCGTCTGTAAGGTCAACCCAGTCTTCGTCAGCAGCAATTCTTTCTTTGCCTGTGTCGTCTTTAGCATAGAGTTTGCCATCAGTCTTGGAATAAATTGCAGTTTCGCCTGAGTCAGGAGTTCCAGGTGCGGTAGCTTGTTCTTCTACATTAACAATGGGAGTCTTTAATTCCCAAAGTTGCCTTTTGTCGGTAATGTTGGCGTTTAAAATCGTGGTCGCCCCCGAAGCTACATATACATCCGCAAGCCTCATAAAAGGATTTGCAGCACCTATCTGAGTTCCAACTTCTGTATCGTTTGGGGCAGTCGGGGAAGCAGCAGGAGTGCCTTCTATGTTTTCCAATTTTGCAACTCCGCTTCCGTCGGCATTAGGAGTCGCAGCTAAATCAATATATAAAACCACCGTGTCTATTCTTGGGTTTCCGCTTGCATTTGAGGTAATTGGTTTATTTTCTGTGGCGGTACTTCTGACAGGATATACATTTGAGGAGCTTCTTTGAACATAAGCCCTGCCGCTTAAAACGTCTACTGATAAGTCAGGAATAGTTTTTTCTTGAACCTTAAAATCTGTAGCAAAAACTTTAACTCCGCCTTCGGCAACAAGGTCGCCAGCCATTTGTAAAACCGAATCTTCAGGATGGGCGGTAGCCCCGCTTCGGATAGTAAATATAGTCATGCTAAAACTATTTTAACGGATTAAAAGGTTCTACTTATACAAAAAGGGGTTATTCTTTTTTAACTTTCGCTTTATTTTTAACGGAAGCGATTTTGTTTTTAAAAGCTTGTTCGTTTTTTGTCTTCTTTAGTTCCCCTGCTTCATAAAGGTCAGTTAATTGGTTTAATTGGAGTTTCAGCCAGTCTTCAGAAGTCAGTCCCATATCAGAAATTGCCTCCTGCAATTCGTCTGGTAATTCAATGGTGTAAATTTTAGTCGCCATATCAAGTGGTTGTAAAAGTCTTCCAAGTTCCGTTTTCGTAACCCTTAAACTTGTGAGCAGTAGAGTTGTAATATATTCTACCATTCTGCCCGACGGGGTCGGAACTCCTAATATCTACCACGAATTTGCCATCAGCAGGAATTTCAATATTTTTAAGGTTAACAAGGCGTTCTAAGGCCTCAATTCGCTTTTTTAATTCTTCAATAACTGCGACAAGCTGTTCCATTTTAGTCAAAAGTAATTGTAACAATAGCCTGACTCTGTGTATCAATTTTAACAGTCCTTTTTTCAATTCTTCTGAACTCATCTATTATCTCAGCTTCAGGTATATTAACTTTTAAACTATCTCCGACATCATAATTCAATAAATCGGGGTTTCCGTCTTTATGCGTAACTTCAAGGTCAAGGTCGGGGCTTTGGTGGTCATTAAGAAACTTGTCGCCCTTGTCGTTAAGATTGGCGGTCGTACCAGTATCCCTTTCGGATATTACATCTTCTAAAAGCCCAAAAGCAGCCCTGTAAGCAACAGGAGAAGTCCTTTTAACCCATACGAGAGAATCTTCTTGTCCTTCGCCCAAAACGTAAACTTGGTTTGTAAGGTTAAGTATTAAGGGCTTCTTAAATCTCCAAGAAATTATATTGCCAATGTCTATAAAAATATCTGGTCGCTGGCTTCCTTTCTGAGGATAAAACACATTGAACTTTTTAAGGTTGTCCACTTCATAATCAAATCCGTTTAAAAGGTTTTCATTACTCATTTTAAAAATCGCTTCAAGGATATTATAAAAACGGAATGTCCTGTCCCTGTTAACAGAGGACTGGATTAAGCCTTGCGTTATCCCTAAGTCGGAATAAGGAACGTCGGATAGCTGGCTTTCGTCAATTAAAGTCCAAGCAATCATGCCCGCGTCAGTTGAAACAAACTGCCTGTAATCGTCAGTTCTTCTTTTGTTTAAAAGGTTTGCAAATCCAACGGAAGCAACCTCTATTCTTAATAGCCCTTTGTCGTCTTTACCTATTGTGGAGTCGGTCAGCACTCCGACGTAAATGGAAACCCCGTTTTTTTCAATTCTAATTTCACGAGTTCCGCCAGTAAAAATGAACAAGGGGGTTGTATTGTAAACCTCAGCAAGCCTCTGGGCTGTTTGATAGTCAAAAGAAAACTTTGCATTTTTGCCTTTGTTAAGCTCATCTGTAAAATCCACTGCCAAAAAGGGAATTTCAAACTCGTCCATCGTTGCAAGGTTCTTAATAAAAATCTGGAATATAGGTTCAGGCATATTAAATTCCGTAATAGTGGTCGCGGAAAATTACGTCAACTGTCCCCGCAGGGTTTCCGCTTCCAAGCCTTATTGCGTTAACCCCTGGTTTTATTGTCCAAAATTCGCCCGAAACATATCTTCTGCCGTTGGAATTAGCAGGAAGAATCAAAACAGTCCTTAAAAAAGTATCAACTATCATAATATCGGAAGGGCTGGAGAGGTTATAGTTAATGTTTAAAGTTTTACCTGTCGTGAAATTAGTCAAAGAAGGACTGGTCAAAGGTCCATAAAATTTAAAAACAGGATAGGCTTCCGCGTTTCCATTGTTGGTTGCATAAAATTCATTCGCCCCCCCTGCGGACATGTCCATAGGAACAGGCATTGGAACTGGCATACCTCCGCCACTGAAAACCATTCCCATAACAGTTTGTAAGGTTTGGCTTTGCAGAAAAGGATATTCTGCCTCCATTTCAATTCTGAACTTGGCTGTTATCGGGTCTCGGGCGTCAGCGTCAGCGTCAATGTCTACTCCTTTAATTTCAACTTGGGTATTAACCCCATTAGACTTGTTAATCTTCAAAAGTTCGCTGCCCTCTGCCAAAATTTCGGCAAGGTCTGCGACAAATTGTTCTCTTTCATCTGCCAGATTTGCAAAACTGCTTCCTGCAACTGTAAATTCCAAAGCAAGCTTGTAAGAGGCAAAATTAGAAGGGCTTATGGATTGTCCCGCAAAACTTCCCTTCCGTATTGCAGAGTATTGTATAAACGGAAAACTAAGGTTTCGTATTGAGGACAAAACCCTTTTGTTGGTATCTAATTGTATTGATCCTAAATAAATGCTGGTAATCATCTTGAATTTCTTAATGCAAAAGCTAATTTGTCACCGAGCAAGTCAAGGTCAAGGTTATTGCTAACATTAGCCTGAACGTTAATTGGCTGGTTAAAAATTTCGGATACTGAGGTCGGTAATTGTTTTCTACCCTCAAGCATATCCTTGCTGGCTATAAATTCACCCCTGTGTAATAAACCTAATCCTGTTTGAGGTACAAAACCCCCCTGTTGAAATCCAGGAATTTTAAATCCGCCTATCGCTTTGCTAGCAGCCTCTTTAGCTTTGTTAATAAACTGTTGAATTGCGTCAACAACCCCCATTACTACCTCTTTAGCCTTATTCCAGCTTTCGACCCAAGAACCTACCCAATTTTGGACTGCTAACTTTACCAGCTCAAAAAATGCAGTAATCTGAGGAAGGATAACTGTTTTAAACCAAGTAACAATTTGGTTGGTTATATCTCTAATCCCAAACCAGTTGTTTTTCCATGCAAGGAGTAATAGTCCCACTAAAGCAATAATCGCCAAAATTATGAGGGTTAAAGGTCCCCCGATTATTGCAACTAAAGCTCCAATTCCAGGAATAAGCACTCCTGTAATAAAACCAACTACTGCGGTAAAAATTGTCCACAAAGAACCCACCGCTGTAATTATTGTTCCAACGGAGGAAAGCAAAGTTCCGAGGATAATAAGTACAGGCCCAAGTGCAGCTATCAAAGCAAAAAAAACAATAATGCCCTGCTGTACTCCGACTGGCAACGCCGCAAACCAATCAGCCATTTTTTGCATTATCGGTATAGCTCTTTCTAAAAGGGGAACAAAACTTTTTAAAGCTCCCAAAAAAGCAACTCCTAGTGGTTCGACAGCAAGAATGATTTGGTTTTTAAGTTCGCCCATTGTCTCGCCAAAAGTTGTGGTAAGCTCGTCGGTTCTTGAAACAGTTCCCTGCGCTTCTGCGATTGCCTGTGTAAACTCTTCTGTTTCAAATCTGCCAGCCCTAATGTCTTCTGCAACCTTGCCAGCAGACCTTCCGAACAAATCATTTGCAACCCTTACTCCTTCAAGTAAAGTAGGGGCGTCTTTAATTCTTCGGATGTATTCTTCAAAAGCCCCCTGTGCATCAGTAAAGCCTTCTGAAGCTAATTTTCTAAGAGTAATGTTAAGCGAGGACATAACTTCCTGAGGCCTTGCCCCGAATTTTTCAAACTGTGCGAATAAAGCAATACTTCGGTCAACGTCAAAACCTAATTCTGTAAATGCAGGTCCCGCCTCAACTATAAAAGCAGCTAACTGGTCGACCTCAATTCCTGTCCTTTGAGAAGCAAAAGTTAGTTTGTCTAACAATAAAGGGATATCTTCAACTTCAACTCCGAGAGAAGCAATAAGCTGTCCTAATCCCTTAACGCTTTGAGCTGCATCTACATTATTGACTTTCGCATACTGTAAAACGGAACGGGAAGCTTCTTCAAGTGCGTTATCCGTTAAATCAAGCCGTGAATTTAGTTGGCGGATAACTTCTGCGACTGTTCCAAGGGATTGGGGAACTGTTTTCGCTACATCCTTAAAAACCTTTTCAAATCCCGCTACTTCAGATGCAGCAGCTCCCGTCCCTGCGATAATTGTCTGCATTGCATTTTCATAGGAAATTCCTACAGTAGCAACAGTAGTCCCCAAAGCAGCAATAGGAAGTGTCAACCCTAATGAAAGCGACCTGCCAGTGGAAGTTAAATCACTACCAATACTTTTAAAATTCCCCGATAATCTTTCAAGATCGCTCCCTGCCCTTTGGAGTTCGGCGGAAGCTTCATTCCTTGCCTTTAAAACTATTTCAAGTTCCCTTGTTTCGTCAGCCATACTAAAACTATTTTACAAGGAGTCTGCTTTCTTCTTATACATTAACGGCGTGAGGTTCTGCCTTTCGAAGTAGGGTATCTTCTTGAGTCTTTTTTCTGCCTTTCGGATAGTCCTTTATTTTTTCCAATTAAATAATGGAGGTAATAATTAACCCACCAAGCAGGTTGCTTTAAAAGGTTAGTATAGGAAATTCCGACAGCGTCGCAAATCATCACCAGTTGGGTCTTGTAGTCAAAAATCCTGCTTCGGTCGGTATAATAAGAAGTAAAGGCTTGGGCAGTTATTTGCCCCCTTTTTTTTCGTCTACTGTATTTTCCGAGGTTATTTCGTTAATTTTAGCCATAAGGGAGTCCCCGTCCCGTCTGGGCATTTCATAAATAGTTTGGGGTATATTAGTGCTTTCTTCTCCGCTAGGATAGACTAATTTTTTAACCATAATTTCAAGAGCCTTCGCATTACGTTCGTAAACTATTGAAGCGTCTACTGCTCCTAGTTTGGGGTTTTTAATATCGTCAATGTTAACGGAAACTGATTTGGTTATTGCCTTTTGAAGGTCAATAAATTCTCCGTAACTAATCTCGGACTTAATAGTAGCTATATAACCTGAAGGGGTCTTAAATTCTATTGTCTCCATATCTATATTTAAGTATAGATTAGGTGTAAGCAGGAGTCAAGTTGGTCAAGATCCAGCGAGTAAGATAGTCGGAAACGGAGTCATAAATCCCCTCAAATTCAACTGTAACAAAATTATACTCATCACCGAGAGGAGTTTCGCAAGTTGTTAAAACTGCCTTAGGAACTGCAATTTCAAACTTGTAATTACTGGAAGCACCTATTGTTACTCCTGTAATTATGAGTTCAACCTTTACAAAGTCTTTACTATGAAACTTGTTAACTAAAGCAGAGAGGGTTGTAGCGTCAAGGTAGCCTTCCAAACTGCCAACTACTTCAGAACCTTGCACGTAATTATATCGGGGATCATTAGCTCCGAGGGTATGTTTCATCTGGAGGTTATTTCGGAACTCAATTTCAAAATTCTGAATTTCAGTCAAGGCTACATCGTTAATTTCAATAGAACATTGTGCAAAATCAAATGCCGCTATGTTTGTCGGGGCGGGAGTAACAGGACTCGCCTCAAACGCTTGGCTCTTGGCCATAAGGCTCGGGGCAAAAACAACTACTTCGCCAGGAGCAGAGCTTACTTTTAAAGTGTGAGCAATTCCCCCAGCAAACCTTCTGACATTCTCGCCTATTTTCTGTTCGATAGTTAAGGAAGGTTTTGTTTCCGCTTCGTTAAATTCATGCTTGTACACAACCCCTGCTTCTGGCTCTGTAATGGTATCTGCACCAAAAGCAGACATTAGCAAGTAACCGAGGGTATCAGGGTAAAAGGCCATTTCGTAATCGCCTTCGTGCATTCTGTTTCCAACAAAAGCGTCGAAATTCTTAGGAAGTTTTGCTTTTAACGAGGAAACCATTTGTATATCTTGGTTGGTTTGTATCCCGCCAGTAAAATTAACAGGAATAAGTTTAGAAGGGGTAACGGGAGTTCCCCAGACTGTCTCTCTGGCTAAAACTATGTGGTTTTTAATTTGGTTGCTCATAAGTTAATCTTCGTCTTTTTTCTTTTTTTTGTTTTCGCCTACTGGTTCAAATTCGGGGTTGTTAATCTCAACTTCGCTTTCAACAGTCTCGCCAGGTTTAACCAAGCCTACACCTTCAACTGAAACTTCGGAAGTCCCGATATACTTGTATTTAAACATACTAAGTCTATTTTAATAGGTAACTCGCAAGAGTTTATACATTTTCTTTTAACGCAATAGTCTGACTTGGGCGGAAATAGTTATTTCGCAATATCGGACAGGCACTTCCCTTTCAGCCCAGCCCCACCTTGAGGAAGTAGGAACGGCAAAATCACAGCTTCCGTTAATCGTGGGGTCAGCTTCTATTGTGGCTATAACATTGTCAACTACTCCCTGCATAATCCCTTCCGATAAATCAATGTCTGCGGTTCGATAATAAACCCTGACGTTAAAATTGAATCTTCGGATATTGTGGTGAGTATCGGCAAATTCGTTTTCGTGGCTCAAGGCCGTAACAGTAGCACAAGGATACTTCTCTAATTCCTTTTTTTCGCTGTCATATACAGCGTTAAAATCAGAAATAGTATTTAACATCGTTACAATTTGAGCCGATATTGTAAGGTAAGTCATAGTGTCGCTAATTTTCTGTTAATCAATTCTAATGCTCTTTCGGTAATACTTTCAAAAAAATCTCTGGTTTCGGAAATTGCGTCTCGGAAATAGTGTATAGGCCTTGTTCCCCTAACTTGCCTCGCAAACACAATCTGTCCGCCCCTTGTTTTAAATTTCAAAACCCTTGCCCTTTTAGGAGTAATCGGAGGGTTGCCCGCATAAACTCCTGTCCCAAACTCTTGGTAGGGTGCATATTTCAAGTTAGTGCCAACACTTGCGATAATTTCCCTTGAGGAAACCCTTGCAGGCATGGTTGTTATACTTCCCCTGAGTCTGCCTTCCCTGACAGGGGCTTTCTGTTTTGCCTTTGCCTCTATATTAAAAGCAGTCGCATTAAGCGCATTTTGCAAAATAGGCATTGATATTTCAGGTGCGGATTTTAAAACTTTTGCAAACTCGTCTGCACCTCTAATAGAAACAAATAACTGTGTCATACGCCAACAACCATTTCACCAACTAATTCTTGATATTTTAATATGTCTGTAACAACCTTTTTGGCTTCGCCCCTGACAATATATTCTTTGCTGTCAGTAGTAATCAATTTGTCTCCGTTGCGTATATCAGCGGTATGTTCATAAGTAAAAATTTCATGGAGGCTGTAACTTGGAACTCCAGGAAAAGTAGCAAGAATTTCGCTGCTGGCTGGAATTAGCTGTATCTTAATTGCTGTCAAATAAGGAACTGTGTCGTATTCTTCTTTGTTGCCAGTAGTCTTAAAGTGGTAAAAGCTGGCGGTATGTGTAATGTGTAAAAAATCCATAGCTCATTTTATCGGTTGTAATCGGTAAAGCCTTAAGATCGCTGTAACATAATCAGGAAGGTGCAAAGTCATCTGGCTTTCGCTTTCTTTGGTAATTGAAGTTTCGGACTCATACTCAACAGTTACGCTACCAGCAGTAAATCTTTTGATGTCTTTTACATTAGTAGTACCAGTTTCGGCAAATTTCATTTCGTCATAAGCCCACTTAATAAGAGCTTGTGCCAAGTCCGCAGGGAAGGTTGCAAACCCTCCTTCGTAGTCTATTTCAATAACAGTCTGGTGGTTCGCTGGTTTGCTGTAAAGTTTTACGTAAGTATTAAAAACCCTGTAGTCGTCAGCAGGTAAAGTTTCCGTGTCCTCTTTTACACTAGTAACGGAAATTATAGGAGGGTTCTTTACAAAAAAAGAGGAAACTCCGCCCTCAAAACTTTCGATAAAGGAAGCTGTGTCAAAAACCCTATTGCAGTATTTTTCAATAAAGGTTTGTATTGCAGGTAAAATATAATCATCTAGGAGAGTCTCCTGCGGAGCAGTTAAAGTTAAGTTGTAGTAAGCAGCAATATCGGCTTTTGTAATCATACTAAAACTATTTTAACCGAGTATTGCGGTGGAGTTATACAAAAGTTATTTGTCAACGGAAGGAGACTTAACCATTTTGTCAACCTTCGGGGTTTTAATCTCTTTGGCAACTTCCGCTTTTAAAAATGGTTCTGCGTCGTCTTCATTCTTGAAGCCAGCAACATCGCCCTTTTTGTAGGGTGCCATTGATTTTTCGAATTTTAATACCTTCATAAGTTAGTCACCTGCTTTCTTAACTTCCGTCTGGCTTTTAAATTAGCGGTTTTAACTACGCCTTAAAAACCAGCGTGGAAGTCCGTCAGATTATTTAACTGCGGAAAGCAACCTAAAGGCTTCTGTCTGAGACAGTTGCCCGTCAAGTCGTTCCCAGCTTTTAACTGCAACTTGGTGTGTTTCAAACGCCCCTGCGCCTTCAGTCGTAGTTTCCACTCCGATTTGCTCTCTGTCACCGATAAGGTAATAGGAAAGGTCGCCAATGAAAATTTCAGACTCATCTGTACCTGCACCCAAATTGGTTGGAATATCGTTCTGTTCAAGAACGGGTCGTCCAAGAATTGTGGGAGCTGCATCTGCCAAGCCGTCAGTCCAAAGGTATCTGCCGTTCAAATCCTTCAGGCTTCTAACTAACTTAATTATGTCATTGTGCAAAAGCCAGACTGCACGAGTCCTATATTGAGAAGGAAGCGTGTAGAACAAGTTAATTAAGTCATCAGCCACCAAGGAAGCACCTGCCTGTGGAACTGAGGCAATAGTATATGTCCTAATTCCTTTCGGTTCGGTTGTTCCAGCTCCAGCCATAAAGGCTTTGTCCTCTTCAGCAGCAAACTTTCTCGCATACAGGCCAGTTATGTAGCCTGCAACGGAAACTGCACTGTCAGCAAAAAGCTCTCTGGACATTTTAGAAAGTCCTGTGAGCTTGTTTGTGTTAAGGACAATTTGTGCAAAGGTAGGATTGCTCTCGGTAAGTGGGGAGTTTTCAGCCTTCCAATAAGCAGTAATGTTAGCTCCTTCTGCAGGAACTTCCATTCTGTCACGAGACATTGGGATAACTGTCGCCCTCGGTCTAATGACTGCTTCTTTTTCCAGTTTTTCAACTACAGAAGCTCTGAACTCTGTCGGCACAAGGTAACCTCCGTCTGCACCAACGCCTTCCGAAAGAGCTTTTGCGGTAACATTGTCACCGAGAATAACTGCCTGCATAAACTTGGCAATTTTCTGCTCTCCTGTAAGACCTTTTAGTGAGGCGTCATCAGCACCATCGCCAACGACTCCTTCCTTCCTTTTTGCTTTGTCTAATCCAAGTTCGCGGAGTTTTAATTCCACTACCTCAGTCAAAGCCTTTTGCAAATCCTCCTGGTTAACAACTTTGTCTTTTTTGTCTTTGTCTTCGTCCATTTTTATTTTTCAGCCTCCTTGTCTGACTCTTTGTCAAGCGAGGCGTCATCGGGTTCTCCGTGCCCAGTTCGCCCTTTGCCTTGTTTGTAATTTCGTAGGGCGATACCAATGGCTTTGTCTGCCATTTTCAGCCCCGAAACAAGGTCTATAACCGTTTTTGGTTCTTCAACTACTGGTTGAGCTAAAAGTAGCTCCTCTAGTCTTTTAAGGGTATTCTTCATTAAAACAATGGAGTCGGATAAAGCAATTCTGGTTTTCTGGTCTAGGACATAATCGGGCTTAGGAGCTAAAACTCCTGTTTCCTCAATTTCCTTGAGTTCCGCTTCATTATAAGAGGAAAATTCGGGTGCCTCTCTGTCATATTGGGTGTAGTGTTTGCTTAAATGGTTATATACTCCACGCCTATCAGAGTCAGGAATATCAACGCCCCCTCTTGCTCCCATGAGAGCAGCCATAGCAGCAGCAACCCCGCGCCATATTGCCTTGTGTCCTGTGTCTCCGCTGTGGTGAGGAAGTTTGTAAGAACCTTTTAACTCGGAGTTTTCAGAGTCGTACCAAGTGGACATTAGTTTCCAGTCTGAAGGCTGGTCAACTTTCGCCATTTCCTTTGAAGCGCTCCACTCTGCGCCTTCGTCCATAGTCCCAAGGTCTTTATAAGGAACAACGGATTTTTCAATTATGTGTCCTTCTTTGTCCAGATCAAAACCCTTGCTTCTAATTAGTGTCAAGGCTTCAGGATTATCAGGAACGAGGACTGCAGAGTATTCCAAAAGTTCCCATTCTTCAAAGTTTTTTCCGCCATTTTCCAATTCGCTGAACTTCTTAGGGATAAAACCAATGCTCCAAGCGTTCATAAAGCCATCCTTGTAAAGTTGGAACACAGTATCGGCCAAAGGATAAACTCCGAGTCTCGGAAATTTAACCTTAGCCATAATGCCGTCATCAGTAACGTTTAATTCTTCAGTTTTTCCAATAGCGAGCCCTCTGTAGTCGTGGTTTAAGGCGACAACGGGGTTTCGGAGGTAGTCGGCAATGTCTGCTCCTTTGGGATCAACAATATCGTTGCTTCTGTCAGGTTTAGGAGTTGAAATCCTAACAACTAAAGTTCTGTCCTCTTCGGACACCTGCTTCGTTTCGGAAGCATAAGTTAAACGGACTGTTTTCTTAGCCATACTAAATCTATTTTATAGTTATATCTTACAGAGTTTATACATTTTCAAAAATTAAAGGCTTAGGCTTTTAATAAAAATAACGTAAACCTTTGTCCCGACGGTAACAATCTGTAAAATCCGCCAGCCCCTGTTCAAAGCATTGTTAATACCATTTTCAATTTGGGTTAAAGTTGCCCCTGCTGGAATTTCAATAATTTTGACTTGCTCTCTCATAATGGACTATTACTAGAGATAAAAATAAAATGCTGCAACGTTCCGTCAACGTATTTTGTGTCATTCCATAAAATCGGGGCAACTATTTTTGACTTAAAATTTGTATAATTTAAATCAATAATAAAGGTTGTTTCGGCTACTACCATTTCAGTAACAGGAACAGACTGTGTTTCGTAATTCGTTTCAAAATCTAAAAGGTTTGCTGCGTGCATATTTTTTTCCGCAACAGACATTTCATACTCCCCTGTATTTTTTATTATTATTGTTTTGTAGAGATACATATCTAAATTTCTGTGTAATCAATCCACCAGTAGGCATCGGCATTGTTATTACTTTTACTTTTAAATCTTAGCCAACAATGTTCTACTCCCGTGGACACAACTGACTTTCTAGATGTTTGTGCATTTCTGTAGTAATCTCGGTCTTTACTGTCTCCGTCTCTTAAACTGACTCTGTCGTGCATATCGGTATTTGCAACAGAGCCGTCGCTAAAACCAAGTTTGTTTGTCCTTAATTCAACAATTATTGTTTTTCCATCGCAAGAATAGGTGGCATAACCAAACATAATTTGTATTGCGCCAGTTATTACTCCCAAGTCAGCCCACGCCTCTTGGTTAGAAAAATTGAGTTGTCCAATGTATGTTTTGTCAAAAAGTGGTTGCGCCATTTTAGCTTTCTATACCTACTAACAAAGTGTTAATTTCCCCCCTCGGTATCTGTGCTGTTTCGGTTATAGTAACAACCTGTCCTGCATCTGCAATTTTAACAGGTGCAGTATAAAGCGGAGACAAATTTCCTTTGTTCGGGTCAAAGTAAAATCTTATTTTTACAACCCCGTCTACTTTTAACTGAACATTTGCTCCCAAAGGATTGTCGGTGTTCACCTGGAAGGCAACCAATCGGAATGTTTTGCCAGTTGGAACGGTATAAGTCCGAATGGTTGTCTCAGCCTTGCTTGTAATTGTAAATATGTCCGAGAGAAATATATTGCTATCGTTCACAATGGAAGCAGTAACAGTTACCGCCGCGTCTACCTTTAATCTATCCCCAACAAAAGTTAAGAATGCAGTCTTTGCCTGCACCAACGCCAAGGTAGTTTCCGTGGCAAAATCTTTGGCGTCTAAGCTAGCAAGCAAAGTTTCTATCCCGTCCACAAGCCCCTTAATAATTGCAAGTGTGGTTTCAGAAGCAAAATCATTTGCATTTAGGGTATCAAGTTTAGCCTCAAGCTGGTCAACAGCCGTCTCAACTGCCTGCAAGGTAGCCTCTTGTGCTGGATCAACTTCTGCTCCGCCCGAATCTAAAACCTTGGTTCTCTGTTTATAAAGCTTCTCTCCCCCGACATCCTCAACCGCGATTGGTTCTTTGGAGGTCGGGTCAAATGCTGCTATCTTGGTTGGATCAAAGTCTTCCATGTTAAATTATGCTCCCGCTAATTGAACCCCTAAATTTTCTGGTCGCCGCTCCAGAAGCATCAGGGACTACTTTCAAAGTATAAACTTCACTGGCTACCGCCTCAACTAAAACAGAAGCATGATCCGAAGGGTCAGTCTGGTTAATCCGTCCCGCCCACTTCTGGGCCGTGTCCACATACAGGAAAAACAAAGTGTTTCCCTCCCCCCAATACTTATTTCTTTAAGGGTGGCTGTTTTTCCTGAAGGAACAGTGAAGCTGGCAACAGTCGTCTGGGTAGTGGTAGAAAGGGTAATCTCGCCATAAACGTGGAAAGTGTCGCCACTACCCCCTCCCATTAAGGAGATAATTGTGTCTAGTTTTGCCTCTATGTCGTCAGTGTTAAATTCCACATCTCCGACATTGACCTCAATATCAGCCGTGTTTTGTACTATCT
>CAYTOP010000018.1:0-18314 GCA_964439585.1 uncultured Gammaproteobacteria bacterium | reverse complement strand
TCTTGTTTGTCTAAATCTGCACCGCGTGGACCAGGCGCAATAAACTCTGTGTATTTTGATCCTGCGCCGTCAGAGGCATCCATAGCTTTTGACGAAGCAGCAACTGCCATAAACGCTTTAAGTTGTTCTTCAGATTTCTTAACATCTTCAAAAAGTTCTCTTCTAGTGTCAATAAGGGTTCTGTTAATCTCTGCCTTTTTCTCTCTTATCTTCGCTCTATTTGCTCTTTCGTTATTAAATAATCCCGGGTTTTCTTCTCTAACTTTTGCTTCTATCAAAACCTGCATGTAGTTTTCAGCTGATCGTCGTAAATCAGAAAGCCACAAATCTACAACACCTCGCCATTTTGCTTCCGAGTTCTCCACAGTTCCATCAGTAAATACTCGCATGTTTTCGAGAATCCACCGTTCTCTGTCTGCCTCATTTGAAACATCTAAAACAGGTAGCGTTTCAATAGGAACTCCTTCTGCTATTGCTCGATCGATCACAAGTTGCTTATACCTGCTCGATTCAAAAACTGCTCCATAATAATCAGGAACTTGCGCAGGCTGTGCAAGCCAGCTATATTCCGCCCCGTCATATCTTCTTGGCAACTCAGCTTTATCCACATCTTCATCTTCTGCTGCCCTTTCTTCTTCGGTCATATCTTTGTGTTTCAGATATTCACTGGCAATGTTTCTAAGATCAACCGGAGGGGTGCTGCTCCAGGGTTGCAACTTAAGCTGTCTATCGAACTTGTCGATGTTTTCCTCTAGTTTTTCCTGTTTGCTTTTGTCTTCGTCGGATAGCTCATCTGTTCTTGAAGTTAATTCCTTGAGCTCTTCTTCTAACAAGGCTTTGTTCATGTGAATTAGTGCAACATCTCTATATTTGTCTAGCATCCCGCTAAAATCTCTAGACCACCAAGTGTTACCACTTTCTTCGGTTTCCATATTTGCCGTATCGATTCCATTTATGCTTTGTTCAACAGTCTCCCAGCTGTTTCTCGCAAGAGCGTGTTGTTGGTCATCAATTCGGTCTCGCATGCTGGCCCACAAGGACCTGTCGGGATTATTTTGATCACGAGCCATTTTGGTCAAAACACTCATAGATTTTCTCAGTTCTTTTTCGAGTTCATCGTTCGGATTTTCTTGAAGCTTGTCAAGCTCCGCTTGAATGAGCTTAAATAAACTGGAGTCTTCTGTATTTTCCCTTTCTTGGATAATCCTATTTGCGACCTCTTTACCTTCGTCACTTTTGATGTCCAAAAGTCTTCTATAGACTCTTTGCTTAATCATTTCTTCCCGTTTTTCTCTTTCCCCCATCGGGCCCAATTTGCTTTCCAGCCTGTCTTTAATAATGTCGTTGCCTTGCTTGACCCTATCAACGACTCCCTTAACGTGTCCTAAGTATTTCTTTGCTTCAGCTAGAGTTTCGACTATTTCTTCAACTGAGAGTGCTGCAAGCGCTAAGCGTTCGATTTTTGTGCGAAGATCAACTGGGGGGGTTTCGGCCTCTCTTTTAACTTCTTGCTCTCCTGTTTGAAGTGCTTCTTTTACTACAGCTTCAGTTGGCTCAAAAGGCGCTTCTCCTGGCTCCAAGATTACTCTCACTGGCTGTTCAGCAACTTTTACGGGTATGGGTTCAGGAGGTTCGGGCATGCCCGAAGGTGGAAGTGATTTTCCCAGTTCAGCTTTTAATGCGTGCTCGACATCATGCATACTCGTACCCTTCGGAACAAATATGTGCTCGCTGCTTATTTCAGTATTTATATCTGCTGGAAATGAAAATTCTTCTGTGCCGTCGTCTGGCATATAACGCTCCTTTCTTGCTTATATTATATCATTTTTTGCTTTATTCCCATAGTATTTTGGTTATTGTGAAAAAAGCTTTGGGGTTGAAAAGATTGCTTCATGTTATAAGCTTTAAACAGACAATGCTATGGCTGAATCATACGAACCCATACTAGAACAGGAACATCCAATTCCGCAACAAATTTCAGCCTACCAATTCAAACTCGTAGGCGATATGACCCTAAAGCAATTCTTTCAGGTTGCTGGAGGTGTATTAGTTGCGCTTTTTTTCTATGCGTCAACAATTCCTGTTTTTATCAAATGGCCATTAATAGTAATTTCGTTTCTTTTTGGCATAGCGCTAGCTTTCTTCCCTATTGAAGATAGACCTCTTTCAACTTGGATTGCTGCTTTTATACGCTCTATTTACTCACCAACCATATATGTCTGGAAAAAAGGTTATCAAAAACCGAACTATTTTCAAGCAGAAGTTGGTCTGCCCCTACAAGCCGCTGCCGTTCAAGCTCCCGAAACTGTTCTCTATGAAGATGCGGCTCAAAAATCGCCGTCTGCCGAGTTAGACAAAAAAGAAAAGGAATTTCTAAACAAAGTTCAGGAACAATTTAAGGAGCCTGTTACTCCGGTTTTGAATGTCGCGCTCAAAGAACCCGGGCCGCTAAAAACTGTCCCCAAAAAAGAAGAGGTTGCTGTCAAAGTTCCTGAAAAAGAAGCTCTTAAAGTAGAAAAAACAGAGACTGCAACAGAAGATACAGTTCCTACAGAAGCTCCAGCGCAACCCGACTATACCTTCCATGTTAGCCCTGTTATGGGAACCCAAACAAATCAAAGTAGTCAGACAGCCCGCTTTTCTGCAGAAGCAGGCGCACCGATAACCCCAACAACTCCAAACATCATAGTTGGTCAAGTGCTAGATTCTGAGGGGAAAATTATCGAAAATGCCATACTGGAAATTCGTGATACAGATGGCCGCCCTGTTCGGGCATTCAAAACAAACAAGCTCGGCCACTTTATGATAGTTACACCGCTCGCTACTGGCAAATATCAAATAACAACCGAAAAAGAAGGTTTAGAGTTTAGCCCTATTTCTATTGAAGCCACTGGCAAGATAATTCCGCCTATTGCAATTTGGGCAAAAAAACCAGGTGGTCAAGAGCCACAACACACAAATCCCGACGCCGGCAGGTTATACGGAGAGTTATTTGAAAAACCTAAAATAACAATATCGGAGTGATATGAAAATTCCTTATATAAGCACACCAGACAAACCGCTAATTGCATCAACGCAAGATTTTCTACCTATTGCAAGTATCGAAAACGGAATTGTGATTTACAAAACGGGCGGGGCTGCTCTTATCATGGAGTCTTCTTCGCTTAATTTCGGTCTTCTAAGCGAACGTGAGCAGGAAGCAAAAATTTTGGCTTATGCGGGCTTACTTAACTCCTTCAAGTTTCCAGTTCAAATCGTGGTCCGTTCACAAAAAAAGGATATCTCAAGTTATATGAATTTTTTAACAAAAAAAGAAAAGGCTATTAAAAATCCAAAGTTATATGACATTATGCAAGATCATAAAAATTTCATCCTCGACGCAATAAAAAAGAAAAATGTCTTGAGCAAAAAGTTTTATATCGTAATTCCGTTTACCCCATATGAACTGGGAATTACCAAGTCGTTGGTTACTACTTTTACACCAAGGAAGGACGAACCCCTCCCCTTTCCACAAAGTTATGTATCAAGAAAAGCAAAAATTGCACTAGTTCCAAAACGCGATCACCTTCAAAGGCAGGCAAGAAGAATTGGCATCCAACTTAAACAACTGACTGATGAAGATTTAATTCGACTTTTTTACACTACTTTCAACCCTGAACCTCCGGTCAAAGAGGCCGAAGTGTTTGGTCAATTTTAATTATGGCAATAGATTTAATAAAAGCTTTAGGATTAAACAAGACAAAAAAGCAGACCGAAGTAGCAAAAGCTCCCGCTCAACCAGCCGGGGCTTCGGCACAAATTCAACCACACGGCACGAATGTTATAACAACACAAGTTGCCGACAATGCTTCACAATCTGTCACGTCAACTTCTTCCGAGGAAACCAAATATGAGCATTATAAGCCTAATTTTTTCGATCCTGTAGATGTCATTAAAAAGAAAATGTTAGATGTTGTTGACACCATAGCTCCAGACATAGTCGAAGTAAATTATGACCATCTGCGCATAAACGATGTTTTTATCAGATCGCTCTTTGTTTCAGGCTATCCGCGGTTCGTTTCTCCGGGGTGGTTGGAGCAAATTATTAATTTTGACAGTTCTCTGGACATTTCATTTTTTATCTATCCGATTGAAGGCAAGGGTGTCCTTGATGACCTTCTGCACAAAATAGCTGAAATGGAGGCTGAAATTGAAACAGATATTGAGCGAGGAAAAATAATAAACCCAAGCACCAAAGCCAAGCTTGAAGACGCTAGATTACTACAAGAAGAATTAGTCAAAGGCGCTGAGCATTTCTTCGAGTTCGCGTTTTATATTACCGTTCGTGCGGTTGATTTGGAACAGCTCAATTACCTAACCAAACAAGTCGAATCGACACTTGGAGCCCTTCTTGTTGGAGCAAAAGTTGCTTACCTTGACATGGAAAGTGGGTTTCTCTCTACAGCTCCATTTGGCCTGGACAGAATTTCCATCACAAGAAATATGGATACAACCTCGCTGGCAACCACCTTTCCACTCACCTCGGCAGAGTTATCAAGCGACGAAGGCGTTTTGTATGGCATTAACCCACAAAATGGTTCGTTCATCATTTTCGACAGATTTAATGGCAAGGCTTTGGAAAATGGCAACATGAGTGTATTTGCCACCTCTGGTGCAGGCAAATCCTACTTTGTAAAACTTGAGTCCCTACGTTACCTTAGCTTGGGTTCCGAAATAATAATTATCGACCCTGAGGCAGAGTACAAAGCGTTATCCGACGCCGTTGGTGGACAATATATCTCATTCTCTTTTAATTCCCCATCAAAAATAAATCCTTTCGACTTGTCGCAGATTTATGAGGAGGGCGAAAATCAGCTCAATTTGAAAATTCTATCTCTTCATTCGCTATTCAAAGTTATTATGGGTGACATTACTCCAATTCAAGAAGCCTTACTTGATCGAGCTATAGTCGAAACATATCGAGGCAAAGGTATCACTCAAGATCCCGTAACCCAAACAAAAGAACCACCACTTCTAGAGGATTTGTATAAAACCCTAGCTGGCAAGGAAACACCCGAATCGGCAGATCTTGCAGCAAGAATAGAAAAATTTGTCAGGGGTTCATTCGCCGGCATATTTGACCAGCAATCAAACGTTGATATCGACAACCCCTTTACCGTGTTTTCGGTCAAAGAAATGCAAGACGCCTTAAGACCAGTTGCAATGTTTGTTATTCTTGACTTCATCTGGACCAGGGTTAAACGAGATTTAAAACAAAGGATTTTGGTAGTTGATGAAGCCTGGCACATGATGCGGTATGCAGATTCAGCACAGTTTCTTTGGTCTATCGTCAAACGTGCTAGGAAGTATTATCTTGGCTTAACCACCATAACGCAAGATGTCGAGGATTTTCTGGCGCAAGATATAGGTAAGTCAATTGTCACCAATTCGGCCCTCAGGGTGCTTCTTAAGCAGTCTCCTGCTGCAATAGACACTGTTGGTGATGTCTTTTACTTATCTCAAGGAGAGCGTCAACTTCTTCTTTCTGCCAACGTGGGAGAGGGTATCTTTTTTGCCGGTAATAACCACGCACCAGTTTACATTGTCGCATCCCCTGAAGAACACAAGTTCGTCACCACCAAACCTCAAGATGTGATAGCACAAGAACAAGCTAGAAAACAAATTAAGATCAACTCATGAAACTCAATTACGTTCAAGCGCTTGCTGTTTTTAAAAAGTTCCGCAAGGACATAAAACGATTAGATACCAAATATAACCCCCAAGATTTAATTCAAGAAGTATACGGCCTCACTGGTAATAATACAGTAAAACCAATCCCTACCCCAAAAATGACTGAATCTCCGGCTGTAAATCGTGAGCGCATGGCAAATTACTATAAAATTATTAACTATCAATATTATGAAGCTTACAAAATACTTTTTAACATAGTTAAAAAGGCTCCCTACAGCAAACTTTACAGTGAAGCTCAAAAGACATTAAAGGAGGACGAGAAAGAAGAAAAAGAGGGAGCGAAAGAAGAGGAAAAACTAGAAGATGAGAAGCCCAAAGAAGCTCCTTTAGAAGAGCCAACAGAAAAGGAATACGAAGATGAAGAAACGGCCGAGGTTGATGAGAGGGGTTTGGCAGTAATAGAGATTAAAGATAGCGCAGAATTAGCTCAAGAGCCATTACCCGAGCTTTATGCCACGCTGGCAGAAATCGGCATAACAGAGTCAACCCCACCAGAAGTAGCCAAAAAAAAATTTAGAGAGTGGCTCAAAAAAAATCATCCAGACGTTTTAAATAATCAAGGTTTAACATCTTCCGAATTAGAAGCTGCGACCACGAAGGCGCAAGATATAATTTCAGCTTATTTTGCTTATTCTTCTAAAAATGTACGAGAGCTGCACACTAAAGTTGTTGTAAATGAAGGGGAAGGAAATAAAGAAATTCCTGAAATATTTGCTTTGCCAGGCACTGCCATATCGTACAGACCTACTTCATCAAAAAAAGACGCTTTAAGTTCACTTTCTTTGCAAAAGGAAAAAAAGGGTCCGTCCACAGCTGGAACAGTTGGTAAAAAACTAGCGGGTAAAGCTGTACAAGCAGCCCTCGCCGAAACGGGGCCTGTAATTTCAAGAATTGCAGGTAGAGCAACTGAAAAGGTGGTCGATTTTGTCGATAAACACAAAAAAGAAGTAGTAATTGGTAGCGTAATAGTATTTGGTTTTGCTTCCGGTGCCAATGCCCTAGCACTCACTGGCATACTCGCATTGTCATTTGTTTTGTTTTGGGGCAGCATCGCTGCCATCCTTGGCTCAATAATTGTTTTTATTTTGGCTGTTTTTTCAAGTTTTGCAATTCTTATTGCACTGATCCTTTTTATAATCAACTCAGGAGCATACGTTGTTCCCCCGGGCGGATTTGGTCCTCAGCAGGGTGGGCCAGGAGCTATTATTCCTCCGCCGGGTGGAAACGTAGGGAGTTGTATTCCAGCAGATGCGGGAGCGGATATTACGAATCAGCTTGCACAAAGAATACAAAACGGTGTTGTTAATTTACTACCCGCATCCAATGGAGCCATGGTTCAAAATTTATGCATTACACCAACAATGATAATACTTCATTCCAGTTCAGGTTATGACAACGACAATGGAAACAATGCGGTTTATAGCACACTTGTTTCCAGAAACCTTGCTTGTCAACTCGCTTCGGATACTAATGATGTCTACCTCATGCAGCATTTTTATGAAAATCAAGTACAGTTTGCCTGGTGCGCAAATTCATGGAACACTTATGGAGTGAGTATAGAAATATCGGGCGAATGTCAAGACAGCGGAGGGCGCCTTTGTGCGCGTAATTATTCCGCGTGTCAAGTTGGAAATGACAGTTACCCCTATATATTTAGTGATCCCCCCCCACATCCATGCCCTAATGAAAACGATTTAACCGTAAGCGCTGTTTGTGAAGTAATGAAGCAGTATCACATTCCTTGGACACAAATATTTACACACGACGACGTGCCAAACCAATCACACACGGATCCAGTTGGCAAAGCTTGGGTATATAATTATTTCATACCGAGAGTCAGAAATGCTTGTCCCAATCCTTAAAACCACTTTATGAAAAGCTTAAAATTTTCAAAAAATAAAAATATTTTTCTACTACTAATAATAATTGCGGGAGTTATATCTGTGATATACATCCTTTCGTTGACTAAAAAGAAAACACAGCCAACAATAACCGAGAACGAAAAAGCCCCCTACCCCACTATCAATATTGATAATTCTGCCACATCGGGTGGTGCCTATTATTTAAATGTGGTGCAATTTTCGAATACTAACGTAAGTGGATATTCTTGGACTTCGGATGGAAACATATACTATTCTACTTCCGAGGGTATTTTTCTATTACCAAAAAATACACATGCACTAACCACGACAATTAGGTTCATATCGTGGTCTCAAGGGGGTTACGCGTTATACACCAATGGTTTAAAATGGTATCTGTTCCAACCTCAAAATACAACACCCTTAGAAATTAATTATGCATTTAATAATCCAAAAATAAGTCCAAACGCCAAATATGTTATCGATTATCACGACAAAGAACTAATTTTGTACGATCTTGATACGAAAATCGAAAATAAATATACAGACAACTCCAAAATTGAGTCTGCATTTGTCTCACAGGATTCAAATTTCGTTGCAATATATAATACGGACAAAAATCTTACTATACTAAGCACAACACTTAAGTTGACAAATAAGACCTCCACGTCCGACAACGAAGAACCTATCTCTTTGAGTTATGATGGAAATCTATATCTAACCAAAACACCCAACGCTTTTTTCATTAAAAATCTAGACAATCAGCCAATAGCACAATTTAACACCTCTTCAAATTCAAAAATATTAATCACCTGGCTTGACAAAGATAATTTAATTCTTACCGAAGGAGTTACAGATCAATTTAAAAGAATCACCAATTATTTTTATGCAATTAATGTTCGCGGAAGCAAAACTTATCTAGCCAACGACCAACCAATAATCGGCAAAATTAATTCCGAAATCTCATATGCTGTAAACCCAGACGGAAATGTTCTACTTATGACCGAAAATAGAGGAAAACTTTGGTTTTTGTCACTAGCTCCAAACTATTTACCAACCCTAGGCGAAAATGGACTCGTATTTACTTTTCTTCCACCGAAAGATCATGAAGAAGTGGACGACAAAGGAATCTAAACTACAACTTTACTGGCATGATGATATGGAGATAATCTTTGTCCTTAGGGTTGGCAAACACGCCGGGTGAATTGGGATCAGTAAAGCTCATCTTAATATTTTCGTCATCAACCGAATTTAAAAAGTCTTCCAAGAATTTATAATTAAATGCCATAACCATATTTTTTGTGTCTAAGCCGCCAACTCTCGCATCTACTTTGGTTTTTTGACTGCCACTTTTTGTACTGTCTGCAAGAACGTTAACAAATCCATCCTCAATTTCGAGCTTCAATACGTTTGCGACATCTCTTGCAAACACTCCCCCAAGTTTTACAGCTTTAAGAAACTCGAGTCTGTCCACATCCACGTCAACTTTTAATGATTTTGGGATAATTCGTTCAAAATCGGGGTAATCCCCTTCTATTAATCTGGAAGAAAGTACTGCATTACCAACCTCAAAAACAATTTGTTTGTCGGACTCACTTACTGACATCTTAAACTCACTCTCCCCCACCAAAAGCTTTTCGAGTTCAATTAAACAGTTTTTGGGAATTATTATATGCTTTTTGATTTCTTTTACATCAATCTTAAGTGAAGATTGAGATAGTCTAAAACCGTCAGTTGCAACCAGTTTAATGCTGTTCTCACCTGCAACAAGCAAGACACCTGTTAAGGCAGCGCGTGTTTCATCAGAAGAAACTGCAAACAAGACTTTCGCCAATGATGTCTTAAAATTATCACCAGATAAAACAGATGATTTAACCACCGAGCCTGGAATATTCGGAAAATCAGACGCGTTCATTCCAGATATCGTAGAAGCAAAATTATCACTGCCAATCTCAAGAGATTCTTTCTGGGCGCTCAAGGTAATTCTACCAGCATCAAGGTTTTGGACAATTTCAGCTACTGTCTTCCCGGGAACAGTAATTTCACCTTCTTTTTCCACTTTGGCACCGACAGCAATTTTTATTGAAGATTCAAGATTAGTTGAAGATAAGAAGAGTTTATTTTTGCTTGCCGTAAAGAGAATATTTGCAAGAACTGGAAGTTGGACTCTTGAACTTGTAAATCTATTGGCTAAACTTACCCCTTTGGCTAAATTTTCTTGCAAAACCTCAAGTTTCATTTGGCTAGAGTATATTGTAAAAAAAAATAAAAATCCAGTTAATTAGGCGTCTTTATCTTTTTATTAATATAAATAGTAGTTGTAGTAGTAGGAAGCGTGGATAAGTGGATTATTGTGCGTGGAGTAGCTTAATTTGGTTTGTTGATAACAAAGGCTAGTCATTGTGTATAACATTGTAGATAAAATTGTTTATATTGTTTATAAGTTGAAAACAATTCTTTTTTATCCTCAGAGCATATTTTTTATCCCCTGAAGATCCTCACGAATATCCACACTGTCAGTGGCTAACTGGGTTATTTTTTCCACTGCGTGCATTACTGTTGTGTGATCCCTGTCCCCCACCAACCTGCCAACTTCTTCTAGTGGAAGAGTAAGTTGAGTTCTTAGTAAATACATTAATACCTGGCGTGGTCTGGCAATAGTTCGTTGCCTTGAAGAACCCAAAAGTGCCCGCTTTCCTAAGGAATAATATTTAGAAACAGCGTCAACTAACTCGTTAGGAGAACTCTTTAAAGATTGATTGTTTATTTCTAGCCCTTTGCCAAGGGTGGATTCGATCAGTTCGGCGCTTACAGGTTTATTTTTGAGCTTAGTTTCGGTCATGAGTTTAATAAGAAAGCCCTCTATCTTTCTTGCCGATTCAATATTGCCAGCAATAATCTTTGCTAGCTCTGAAGTGATAGCAACATCTTTCTCTTTGGACTTAATTTCGACAATAGCACACCGAAGTTCAAAGTCGGGTTGAGCAATATCAACGATTAAACCTGCTTCGAAACGGCTTTTTAACCTCTCCTCTAGTTTGGAAATTTCTGAGGGAGGCTTGTCTGACGTCATTATTACTTGGCTGCCCGATTGGACGAGCGCGTTAAATGTATGGAAAAACTCCTCTTGAACAGCGTCTTTTCCGGCTATAAATTGAATATCGTCAACAAAAAGCGCCGTAAGACTTCGGTACTTTTTCCTAAAACTTTGTGTAGATTTATTGCGAATTCCTTCGATAATGTCGTTTGTAAATTCCTCCCCAGTGCACGAATAAATATTGCTTTCAGGATTAGCCTTTAATATGGTATGACCCACAGCATTCATAATGTGGGTTTTGCCCACACCAACCCCTCCCCAAATGAAAAGTGGGTTATATGCGGCACCAGGGCTTTTTGATACCGCTTCTGCTGCAGCCCATGCCATCTGGTTCGATGAGGAAACTGCGAAATTTTCGAAAGTAAAATATGATCTTAATTTTGCTTTTTTTACAGATTCCAGATAATCTTCTACATCTGCCTTTTTTTCAGTAAAAAGTGGTGTATCATACTCGGTGAGTCCAGTTTTGAGCGATTTCGGTAACTGTTTGATTGAAAATACCAAATCGGATGGTGAGTCTAAAATTTTAGTTAGGTTATCCTGAATTAGTCCGTAATATCTACCCTCAATGGTTGCACGAACGAAGCTGGAAGTGCAGCCAATTTCCGCGATGACTCTGTTATTGTTTTTGGTAAGACTTACTAAGTGGGTTTGATTAAACCATGTGGAAAAGATGGCTGGAGATACGGTTACCCTAAGGCTTTCAAGGACGTCTGTCCATATTTTGTTGGTGTCATTTGAGTCAAGATCTTCCATGTAGTTTGAGTTATTTTTTAGAAATTATGTGGACAGAAGGACAACTGCATATTAGGAAAGTTATCCACAATAAGTCAACCCCAAAAAAGACCGAAAGATGGTTTACAAAACACACACAGCGCAAAACTATGCTAATTTTGTTTGAAAGTTACTTTTAATTCCGCGCCAGAACATTGTTCGATGTGGGACGAATGATCTAAATTCCCTGGGCCTCTTGCTCGGAAAGGACTACAAGAACCCCCTCTGGATTTTGAAACCAATCGTTGTACTGGAAATCATTTTGGTGCATGTTATAATCAACTTATGCCAAAAAGGACATATCAACCCAAAAAAATAAAGCGTGCAAGAAAGCTAGGTTTTAGAGCACGAATGAAAACTCTAAACGGCCGCAAAGTCGTTAAGCGTCGAAAGGGAAAGGGTAGGAAGAAAATTACTTCTTAAAATGCTTGCGCCGGAAAATAGACTCAGAACGAAAGACTTTGAAAGAGTTAAAAAAGAAGGAAAACTTTTACAAAGTGAAAACTTTGGTGTTATTTATATAAACAAAAAAGATGATTTACCTTCGAGATATGGTTTTGTAGTTTCTACCAAAATAGCAAAAGAAGCAGTTCATAGGAACAGGATTAAACGAGCATTGAGAGAGGCTGTTCGACACAATCTCTCGATTTTAAAAAATGGCCACGAAGTCATCTTTTTAACAAAACGTAACATAATTAGAAGAACAACAGATGAGATTATGAAACAGGTTAGAGAAGCTTTGGAAAGGGTGAAAAAAAGATAAAATGAGAAGAATGCTTGTTTTTTTTATTGATCTTTATAAGTTAACTTTATCTCCACTTTTGCGATTGCTATTTGGGGACGGTTGCAGGTTTTCACCAACATGTAGCGAGTACACAAAACAAGCGATATTGAAATTTGGTGTTACGCGCGGAGTTGGGCTAGGTGTCAAAAGAGTGATTAAATGTAATCCGCTATCACATGGTTATCTTGACCCGGTTCCAAACAATTAATATATAATAGTAACTTCATGAACATTTTTACTGTTTTGCTGATTCAACCCCTGACAAACGGACTAATTCTTTTTTACAAGCTTTTGGGTGGAAATCTTGGTTTAGCGATTATTGGTTTCAGCCTTTTTTTGCGAGTTGTCCTTAATCCGTTAACGAAACCCTATATGGAGTCGATGAGAAAAATGAAGGATTTAGGACCTCAACTTAATAAATTAAAAAAGAAATATAAAGATGACAAAGTCAAATTCATGCAAGCGCAAACTGATTTTTATAAAGAAAAGGGGATCAATCCTAGCGCGGGGTGTTTGCCATATCTTTTGCAAATTGTAGTTTTAATCGCCTTTTTCAATGTTTTTACAACAACACTCACCAATGGCGACCTAGCTCAAAGTTTTAATACACTTTTATATGAACCTTTGAAATTTTCTCAAAACGAACAAGTAAACACACGTTTTCTATATATGGACATAACCAAGCCGGATACCATACATCTGCCGGGTGTGAACTTCGAATTTCCCGGGCCCGTGTTAATTTTAGCAGCGCTGGTCCAATTCTTGTCGGCAAAAGTAATGGCGCCTTATGTTAAAGAAGAAGAAAAGGTAGCAAAGAAGACAAAAGAGGGCTCTGATGATTTTCAGGTTGCCATGCAGCAATCGATGATATATACGTTTCCTTTGTTTACTTTAATAATTGGTTTAAGATTTGCTTCCGGACTCGCTTTATATTGGTTTGTATTTTCGCTTTCGCAGATGTATCAACAAGTTGTTACTCAGGGATGGGGTGGATTGACCCCTTGGCTTTACAAGTTAAAACTGTTAAAATCAGCAGCGTAATTCAAACTAGCTCATGTGTTTATGTTAGTTTCACCTAACGGCATAAGTAATTTTATGAAAAGTAAACTTAAATCAACAGAAAAAAAAGATACAGAAACACAGGCTATTAAAAAGAGCGATATAAGTTCTCTCGAGCAAATTTCCAAAAAATTGTTTTCCCTTATGGGGGTTGATGTTAAATTAACTGTTTCCAAGGACAAAGAGAACGATGCACTAAGTGTAGAAATAGAAGCCGAAAATGAAGCGGGTCTTTTAATAGGCAACAAAGGCAGGACTCTTGAGTCGATTCAATTGGTTTTAGGAATGATGCTCAAAAACAAAACAGGGGAATGGAAAAGAGTTGTTGTGAATATTGCTGACTGGCGAGAGAAAGAAGAACAGAGACTAAAAGACTTGGCAGCTCAAGCATCTGATAGAGCAAAAACTACAGGTGAAGCTCAAGCAATTTACAATTTAAGCGCTGGTCAAAGAAGAATTATCCACCTTTTTCTTTCGGAAGAAAAGGGGATTGAGACAGAGTCAAAAGGGGAAGGTAGAGATAGGTATTTGCTAGTGCTTCCAAAATAATCAACTTATGCAGAGTTCTTCAATAGAGATTTTTAGTGATGGTGGGTCTAGAGGAAATCCAGGACCAGCTGCTGCCGCGTTTGTTGTGTACGATAAAAATGGCGTAGTATTGCACAAAGAAAAGAAATATCTTGGTGTGCAGACAAACAACTTCGCCGAGTATACAGCCGTTGTGATGGCACTAACATGGCTCAATATTTTTTCCCGAAAGTTTTCATCTGTTGTTTACTACTTGGACTCAGAGTTGGTGGTCAGACAATTAACAGGAGTTTATAAAATTAAAAACAAAAATCTTATCGGACTTTTTAATATGATAAAAAAGTTACAAAAGGGGATAAAGATTAGAATAGATTTTCAACACGTCCCTCGAACTAAAAACAAAGTTGCTGACCGTTTGGTTAACGAAGCAATTGATGAAAACTAGAGGATATTTCACGTATCCCATTTAGGTGACATATAACTGACACTTGAAAAGTATTTCTCATCAAAAAGAAAATTACTCCAAAAGAAACTAGTTAACTTAAAAAATTTTCACTACACTATATGATATATGAGTGGTCAACCAGCAGGCAAAAACAACGTAACCTTTCTTGCGGTCGGACTTCCAATAAAATTGCTTACCTACTTGGTAAAAAAGTTTACGGGTATGGGTTCGCAAATATTTTTGACCTCAAAAGAGAAAATATTAGTTGAGCAAAAGCTAGTCAAAGGCAACAAAGACAATAGTTTTATTAGGCAAATAAAAGGTGACCTATCAAACCAACATTTTAACTACAAAATTTTTTATCTCGACATTTCACGTAGGGATACAAATAAAACGATTGACGGTTTTCTAAGTTATATAGATTCCTCTGACGCCAAATCAGTATTTTTGGTCTCTTCCTCAAAAAATAAAAGATTGCCGAACAGCTTCAAGTTCCTTACCGAAAAACTACTTGGTAATAACAAAGACAAGAAGGCAGTTGTCATTGTTGATGGTGGTATAAATTTAGAAAATAATTTAGTTAAAGTCTCAAACACTTTAATAGAAATATTATTTTCAATTAAAGCGTATGGAAAAATAGTAGGGATCTTCATTAATCAAAAAGAGTTTAATATCTACGAAGAAAGGGAGCACTTTAATTTTGGTGAAGCGTACTTTTTGGAAAAAAAACGAGGACGGAAAAAAAACATAAACAAAATAAAATTGTCCAACAACGCGAGCGGTGTGAGTTATTCCACGTACGGTAAGACTGAAAAAACTAAGATAAATAAACAACTTATTAAAAAAACAACCAGGACTCTTCGACATTATTCTAAATATATTTTTATTCTACTTTTTATTGTAATTGTACTTTTCCCCTATACATTAAACACTTTAAGTTATTTGGCTATATCGTTAGGTGTGGACGCTATTAATGATGCTAACTTTGGTAAGTCCAACGTGTACTTTACATTTTCTGATTATATAAACAAGAAAAATATTAATTATTTAGATAACTTTCAGTCAGCAGATGCAACAAATAAAATATACAAGGGAGCATATAGAGAAAGTAAGACATTGTCGCAGCTTTCCACAGCCGGTAGAAGTCTAACATTCATCTTGAATGATTTGGTAATTAAAAATAGAACAAGGTTGGATGGATTTGCTGCTTCTGAAAAATACACGGCCGCACTAAACAACCTGTACACTCAACTTGGTTTTATTGAAGCAGAAACATATTCACCAAATGAAGATAGATTGATAAAAACTGTTTTACCCGCCACCAACATTAGTCAGCTTAGACGATATATAGAATTTGCAAAATATATCTTACCTCATCTTGAAAACATATTTGGTTATGACGAGCCAAAAGAATATGTTGTTGTAGTACAAGACACTTCAATTCCAAGAGCAACTGGTGGAATAATAACGGAGATGTTTCTGGCAACAGCAAGTCAAGGTGAGTTAATAGATTTAACGCCGGTTAATATAGCAGATATAGACAATAAAATGGAGGGATTAACTGCCCCCCCTAAGGCTTTGCGTGAGCATTTTGAAAAACCATCGTGGCTTTTGAGTAACGCAAATTGGTACATTGATTTTCCTAGGTCTGCTCAACAAACGGAATGGTTTCTAAAAAACTCGTTTGGTTTACCAGTAGATGGAGTTATCTTTATCAATAAAGATTATTTACCCTTTGATGCAGGAATTGAAAATAACGAAACCGTAAATGACGACTTGGTGGCGCAACTTATAAAAGTAGTCAAGAAATCCGTAGGCTTTCAGTCTGGGGATGAATTTAACGCTGACAACGTATCAGCAGTGCCGAGCTCTGCTGATATGTCATCTTCCCTTAGTGAAGGTAACCACACTTTTGGGGAAGTGGAGGATGTCATAGAGTCGATATTTGGAAGTGAGAATAAAAGCAATACACAAAAAATACGAACTTTGGGATGGTTGCTTAAAGGCTTGGATGTCAAAGGAGTGCAACTATATTTTGACGACGTTGAAGTTGAAGAGGTGTTTCGGAAAACCGGCTTCGCAAATCAAATAGAAGTTTCCGGGTGTGGTAGTTTTTGCGCCAAAGACTTAATCGCAATTTCTGAGGATATGGTGGATGAAAATCCACAAAAAGAACGGACTGTAAAAAAGGCGGAACTAACAATAAACAGCGAGAAAAACATTATTAAAAAGTCATTAACAGTCGAGCTTTTGGCGGGTGACACATATAAAACCTATCTTAGGGTGTTCGTTCCTGAGGAAAGTGGCATATCGCCATTTGAAATTACTAGCGGTTCAGATAAAACAATACTGACAAAACCTGAAGTTTTCTCTGAAAATGGTTACAAAGAAGCGGGGGTATTGCTAGACATTACAAAAGATGTCCCGATAAAAGTTAATATTTCGTGGGAAACTTCTTTTTCTAATTTATACTCTCAAGATAAAAGGTTGGATTTAGTTTGGTACTATCAGGCAGGATATTCGTATCCAATTTCGATAAACTTTAAATCTGACACGGGTGGGGGGAGAATAGAAAGTGAATATTTCTTGACCGAAGGGGAGTCAATTAGTTATAATACGACGTTGTCCAAAAACACGGACATAGCTATTTTTTGGTAATTAACTTAAATGAAAACTATTACTCTTAAAGCAGAACAGCGAAAATTAACAGGCAGGAAAGTAAAGCGACTTAGAAAAGATGGGATTTTGCCAGCAAACATTTTTGGTAAAAACGAAAAATCACAATCTTTGCAAGTCGACCTTAAGCAGTTTGAACAAGTTTTTAAACAAGCCGGGGAGACAAATCTTGTAGAGCTTATGGTCGGTAGCAAGAAAACTCCTACACTTATTCACAACATTCAAACAGATCCAGTTAGCGACATTCCTTTGCACGTAGACTTTTTGCAAGTAAACCTCAAAGAAAAAGTTGTTGCCCAGGTACCTGTCGAGTTGGTCGGTGAATCACCAGCCGAGAAACAGGGTTTGGGAACAGCTGTTCAATATATCGACGAAGTTGAAGTTGAAGCTCTTCCACAAGATCTCCCCGACCAATTCGAAGTCGACCTTTCTAAGTTGACCGAAGTGGACCAATTTGTTGCAATAAAAGATTTGAAAGTAGCCAGTGGCGTTGAGGTCAAAAACGATAAGGACCAAATAATTGTAAAGGTCGAACAACAACGGGAAGAAGAGGAAGTAGAAGTTGTCGCTCCAGAAGCAGTTGGTGAGGAGGGTGCGGATGTGGCAACAGCTGGAGGATCAGCCGATCAAACCTCAGAAGAAAAGTCTCCGGAAGAACCCAAAAAAGAAGAATAACTATAATTTAAAAATTTCACCCCAAAAGTTATTTATTGTATAGTTTTAATAACTTGCTAAACGTAGTGTTAAAATATGGTGTGGGAGTTTTACGCTTGAGCGGAATTCCCCGCTTGTTTCAAAGCGGATGATGAGCTGGTTTCTTAAAATGCAAAAAAATTTAAAAAACTCGGGTCAAGAAAAAGTATTAAAGTATGGACTAGTCTTTTTAGGAACAGCAATTGTAGTAGGATTTATTTATTTATTTCTGTCCACCAAGGGATTCTCAAAAACCGAGGTGCAGGCCCCATCACCAACGATAGGGGTGATCGACACCAAAAGCGATACAGACATCTCGGATACAGCGAACTGGGATGTGTATGAAGACCCGGACTATTCATTTGCTATTCAAATCCCTCGACTTCTTAAAAAAACAGAAATACCTACTAATGGGGTCTATTTAAAGTTTATTATTTTTGTTGAAAACTATTTTTCTGCAGGCAACGGTGTTGCAGTTGGCATTAGGGAGGATAACGCGGAGATGGAGATTTCAAAAATTAAAGCCGAAATCGCAGGAGAGAGTGTTAAATCAAAACTTACTCGTGAGTTTGAAAATACAGTAAACAATTTCAAGGTTCACTATTTGTATTATGAACCCGAAGAGGTTGGTGAGGGAGAAAGTAGGGCAATAGCTATAATAAACACGGG
>CAYTOP010000017.1:0-18948 GCA_964439585.1 uncultured Gammaproteobacteria bacterium | reverse complement strand
CACTTCGTCGATATAGCTTGCGAGTATTCTAGCCTCATGTATCTTTGATTTCCATAACTGAAGCGCCAACTTGTGATTTTTGCCGATTTCTTTGGCGAGTGGTCGTAAGATGTAGATAGATACCCCTAGAGTGTTTTCGGAATTGATACCAAACCTTGCCATGCCCTCTACATTTTTCTTGTTACTAAGGCTTTTCAGTTTATTTATGACCTCGTCGCTTTTCATTGCTAAACCCAATTACTTGGAAACCGTATTTGTCGATTTCTTCTTCACTCCAAAATTTTAAAATTTCCCTTGATCTAAAGACAAAAGTAACTTTTCTTTTGAGTGCTCTTCCAGTATAGATCTCTTTTTTGGGATTCCACTCCCGCAAGAACAAAGTGTCTCCAGGTTTGCATTTGAAATCCTCGAGTCTGAGATCAAAAGTCTTTTTTCCGGTTCTGACTTTTTCGAATAGTTCCGGCCAAGCTTTCTTTTCTATTGTTGTCATATTATGGATGCTTCACTATTTTATGATAGCTGTCTTTTTTATATTTAGTAACAAAGATAAGCCCTTCTGTTTGTGTGTGATGAGTGAACATGCCAAGTCCAAATCCTACAAGTGTGACTTTAATCAAAGTTATGGGAGTAAGTATCCCAAGTAGAACCAGAAGCAAACCTAGTGTGCTGTGGTGGATGTGGTAGTCGCCAAATGGTGTTTTACGGGCAGCCCACCTAACCGCCTTAAAAATTTTAACCGCCAAAATTTGCATTGAAAAATAGCCCAAATATGGAAATGTAACAGCAAGTATAAGATACTCCAAGGACGGGTTTAGTTCACCACCTGTTGTTATGTCATCAAGAGCTGCAATGTCTATGACCACAAAAAGGAATACAACAACCCAACCGAAGAATTTTTTACTGTTCATGAATACTTCAGTATAACTCTTTTGGCCTCATTCCAGTATCTATCGTCATTCTTCTTTAGTTTTCTATAAAGCCAATATTCAAATCCCCAAAAAAGAACTACCTCGGGGTTGAGTTTGAGGATAAAATTCAAGTTTTTCTCAAAATCTTCGAGTATGAAACTAGGTGGATTTTTCTTTTTAGTTAAAACCTCTCCAGGTTCCCATGGTTCTGCTTGTAATTCAGTAATCCAGAACTTTTTTTGATGTCTTTTTATTTTACCTACAAGTTTTCTATAACTATTTTCTTTAACGAAATTTTTAATGTAGATAGGGAAGTTTTCAATTATGGGTAATACTACTGGGTGTTTGGGGTAAACGTCTAGACCAACTATGTCCACATTCTCTATTACATCATTTTTGATTAATTTGTTAACCCCGTGGCCAAAACTGCTTGAAGTAAATAATATTCTTCTTTGGTTGTCTATATTTGTTACTACTTCTATTTCTTTTTCTAGTAGGGGTGGATTGATTGTCCACCACATTTTAAAGTTTGACGGATACGGCTCGAACGGTTCATTTTCAGCTTGCCAAACCTTAATTGCTGTAGATGTTGTGTAGTGGTTAACAGTTTTATTTATTAGTCTTAAAGTACATTCTGTCATTCGCTTATCGGACAATTTGAAGTTTTTTATATATTTCAGCTTTAGTTCTTGAGTTAGCCAACTGGGAAGATAATACTCCGGCCATCGAGGAGCTCTCATGCCGACTGTCAAAACAACTTTTATCTTTTTCTTTTCGCAATACTGAACTAAATTATCAAGTTCCGAAAAGTCATACTTTCCTTCCTTGGTCTCAACTTCATTCCAATAAGTCCCCAGCCTAATCCACTCAAGTCCCAACTTGTTATATTCTTTAATTGCATCTTGTGGCTTAATGCCAAGCCACTTTAGGTGGGGATGAGAAAAAGTTGCTCCTAGTTGCATACTTAGAAAGCAGGTTTGATAAGACCGAGTTTTGCTTTTGATTTGAGAAGTTTCCAGCGGGCGGAGTCTGCTACTTTATACAACTTATAAAGTGGTGAGGTGACCAAATCCCAAGTCCCTAAAAATTCTACAACTTGCGGGTTGTAGCCTTCTTTGAATTTTGTAAAACCTTTACCTTCTTCGCGCCCCCAAAGATCAAATGTTTTGAGTCTCAACTTTTGGCCAAGGTGGATTGCTTCCCACATCATTAAGTTGTTGGCCATAACTTCTTTGTATTTGACAGTTGATGCCCCGTACGGATAGTATAGGAATTGATGCCAGGCGATTAATATCCAAGTTGTTATAATTTGCCCTTTAAAGCGAGCTGTTAATAAGTACGCGACTGGTTTTTTGTTTGCCTTTACTAAATCTTCATGTAAATATTTCCACATCAGGCGATGATAATTTTCGGTGTGGGCGTAAAACCCTTGGCGGGTGACAGTCTCTTTTGTTAACTGTAAATATCTCTCGAACGCTTTGTCTGAATTATCCTCAACAACTTTGACACCTTTTCTTTGCGCAAGACGGATGTTGTAGCGAGTTTTGCTGGAGAAACTCCTCATCAGTTCATCCTCGGATTTAGTTAGGTCTATCCAAAATGAGGTTGGGGTGAATAAAGTCTTTCCAGGTACACAGCCGTTTTCTTTTAATAGCTTTGTAAGTATGTGAAATCTGGCTTGCCCTTCTGTAACTTGAGCGAAGGATGGTTCCAATTTTATAAAAAGTGCATTTTCCTCTTTCGCTAAATCCTTCAAAGCATCCAACATTTCTTTTGTTGGTTTTGGGCCTTTTATAACAGTTCCGATTGTATATTTAGAGTGAGGAATTTTGCTGAAAATGACTTGAATGGCGTCTGTTATTTTATTTCCTTTAAAAACTCCAAGTCTTACTACTTTGTTGCCATGGGCTTGTCTAAACTCCCCCCACTCCCACGACTGGAGTGGGTGAACAGCTGTTTTGTTAAAACTGCTCTTGTATTTTTCGTCGACTTTTTTAATCACGCTGGCTAATTATATCAGTGTGCTTAGGGATTTTAACATTTTTGTATAGTAGTCAGAAATTTATATCATCTTCGTCTATTTTGAAATCAGTGTCGATTAATCCTCGCGTGTTGTGACTCTCTGCTGGGGCTTCAAGTAAATTTTCGGGAATATCAATTAAGAATCTCGACGGCGGGTTGGTTGTACGTTGACCAAAATACAAACGTCTACCTGCATAAGTTAGATATAAAAGTTCCCTTGCACGGGTAATTCCCACATAAGCAAGCCTTCTTTCTTCTTCCAGTTGGCTCATATCGAAAAGGCTGCGCGAGTGGGGAAAGAGACCTTCTTCCATACCAACCACAAATACAACGGAGTATTCAAGCCCTTTGGCGGCGTGTAGTGTCATTAAGGTTACCTTGCCTTTTTCATCTTCTTGAGGTTTAACTATGCCCTTTTCATTTTGCTCCGCCTCGACAAGTGCCACGTTTTCTAAAAAGTCAGATAGATTTGAGAACTCGGTTGCAACCGAACGAAGCTCTTTAATGTTTTCGAGTCGCATTAAGTTTTCTTCTGATTCTCTGCTATATTTTTCAAGATAACCAGTTTTTTGAAGAACCAAATCTAATGTTTCTAAGGTGGTAAAGTTTTCAATATCTTTAAGTGATTTTCTAAACTCCTCGAATTTGTCAAACCTTCTTTTACCCAACTTTTTGATGCGTTTTAACGATACAGTGTCTTTTGGGTTTGAGAGAATTCTTAGGTAAGACAAAACATCTTTGATTTCAGCTCTTGAGTAAAAGCGCACTCCCCCGACCAAAGTGTAGGGAATACCTGTATGCAGTAGTGCTTCTTCTAAAACACGAGACTGTGCGTTTGTACGGTAAAGAATAGCGAAGTCGTGAAGTTCATGTCCTTTGGTAACTAAGTTGTCGATTTCTGTGACAATAAAGCTTGCCTCATCAAGTTCGCTTGCTGCCCTGTATATTTTTATTTTTTCTCCACCCCTTTTGTTTGTCCAAAGGGAAAGAATTGGGTGGCTGGTATTTCTAGAAATAACAGCGTTTGCGGCTTCCAAGATGTTTTGAGTTGAGCGGTAATTTCTTTCTAAATTGACAACCTTTATGTCTGGATAATCGCGGACTAAATAGTTGATGTTGCGGTAATCAGCACCGCGCCAGCTGTAGATTGATTGTGATGCGTCCCCAACTGCTGTCAGATTTTTGTTGCTACCCACAATTTGTTTTGTTAACTTATATTGAATTTTGTTGGTATCTTGCCATTCATCAACCAGCACATGGGTTAGCCTACCTTGCCATTTTGCTAATACGTTTGATTGTGTTTCAAACAGTTCTACCGCCTTAAGAAGCAAGTCGTCAAAATCCAGCGCGCCGATATTTTTCAACTTTTTTTCATACTCAAGATAAATTTTAAAGACCTTCTCTTGAAAATCTCCCTTGATGATTTCTGCGTATTGGAGGGGCTTTAGCATATTTGATTTTGCTTCAGAAATTTGAGCTGCGATTACTGCCGGTTTTACAGTGTCTTTGTCTAAATTAAGTTCGTCAATAATGTCAGCTATAATTTCTTTCTGATCGTAATCATCATATATAAGAAAATTTTTTGGGATATCAATTTGTTCACCGTCGATTCTTAAGACTCTTACGCAAAATGAATGAAATGTTCCAGCAAAGCCTGGTTCAGTTTTGGTTAATGAAGTTATGCGATTTTTCATTTCGTTTGCGGCTTTGTTGGTGAATGTTAAAAGGAGTGTGTTGTAAGACGATGCTTTATTATTTGCAATAAGCCATGCGGCTCTTCTAGTCAGAACTCTTGTTTTACCGCTTCCAGCCCCTGCCAAAACCAAGAGAGGGCTTCCTTCGTGAGTAACTGCAGCAAGCTGTTCTTTATTTAGGTCTTTTGTTAAATTGTCGTTTGCATTTTTCATTGACATTGCAAATTAGGGTAAGATGAGATTGGTATAGTATAAATACTAGGCAAGGAGGTCTTAAAAAATCCTGTCTGATCTAGCCATTTTAACATGTTAAAAGCATTTCGTAGCAAGAGTTTTGAAAAAAGAAAAATTGCTGTTTCTAGAATCAAACGAAGATTTCTAAAGCACGTATGGTTGGTTAGAACATCACTGATTATTGTTTTATTTTTTTTATTTTACGGCATTTCGCTTTTAGGAATAAGTTTAATGAAGGCAACCAGCTTGGACAGATATGCGACATTGGCTTATGATTTCATTGTAACTCCACAGTCTAAAATTAAATCAATAAATGGCAGAACCAACATTTTAGTTTTGGGCAAGGGTGGAACTGGGCATGATGCGCCCGAACTTACAGATACCATTATTTTTGCTTCAGTTTCACACCAGCATCCCAGTCTAACATTGGTGACACTGCCTAGAGACATATGGTTAGAAGATTTGCAAGCTAAATTAAACAGCGCCTATTATTGGGGAAACAAAAAAGAAGCTGGAGGGGGAATCGTTTTGGCTAAATCGATTGTTGAAGAGCTGACGGGTCAACCTGTCCAATATGCAATTGTTGTTGATTTTTCCGGTTTTAAAAAAATTGTCGACGAAATGGGTGGCGTTGAAGTTGACGTAAAGATTGGCTTTGTCGACAACTTTTATCCGATGGCTGGGCGGGAAAACGATGATTGTGGAGGGGATCCGGAATTCAAATGTAGATATGAAACCGTTAAGTTCGACTCAGGGCGGCAATTTATGGGCGGTGAAACCGCATTAAAATTTGTTCGCTCCAGAATGGCTGTTGGCGATGAAGGAACAGATTTTGCACGTTCGGTCCGGCAGGAGGAACTGCTCACTGCTATAAAAAATAAAATGATGAGCTCAGAAATTCTACTTCATCCATCAAAATTTTTTAGACTTGTGTCACTTATTAACGACAACGTTGAAACAGATTTATCAGCCAACTCTGAGGCTATTTTGGCTAGAAGGCTTTTACAGTCTCGAAAAGGCATAGCTTCTTATACTTTAACCAACAATTATTTGGTTAATCCACTAAAGAGTCTGGAGTATGACAATCTGTATGTATTAATCCCCAAAGGTGGTGATTGGGACGAAGTTCGTTCATGGGTAAGTTGTTTTTTAGAAGGTGGAAATTGTAATTAATTAACTAATTAATTTGATAAATAGTCAGATCTCCAAAAGAAGCCACTCTGCTACCAATGTCATTAAATTTAGTTTCATTTAAGAGTGGATATTTGAGTCGTTCCATGTTTCCAACTATGACATAGCTAACATTGTATTTTTCTAGAAGTTTTGAAGCTAATGCGTTATCTTTAGTTGTATATATTTGGGTTACGTCATCAACCCGATCTTGTGGCGCTTGGGACGATCCCCGCCATAGCCACTCATGAACAAACCAACCAGTTACCGTGGGAAGACCTGTGTATGATGAAATAACATTGTATTCTGTGTAACTGTCTCCGGGGGATTCCAAAACAATCGGTTGGCCAGAAACATTTTTTCTAAACCAATTTATTGCAGCGTATTCGTTAGGGTGGCTAGTGAGCAGCCATGTTTCACCGTTTAGTCCACGATAAGTTTCCAGACTAGAATAGTACGAATTAATTGAAAAATATGGATAAATAAGTATGCTCGCAAAAATTGCGATGAAAAACGTTCTTGTTACAAGTTTCAACGACTTTCTTTTAACTTGCTGAATAGTTTTAACAACAACATAACCCGATGTCAGGTAAAACATTACAAAAGCTTGATAAGTGAGCTTGAACATGGTGTTCGCTCTGTAATACGAACTTATGTATATGTCTTTCAGATAAATTATTTCGGGTAAAGCTATCAACGACCAACCAGTAATCAACAGAGATAACACAAAAATGTCAGACACTTTCAATCGCTTAGTATTTTTTAAAGTTATTAGATAAAAGATGGTTAGTACGGTGGGGAATCCCCAAAGAATTGCCAGCTGCCAGATTGGTGTATGGCTATGGACTAGATGAATTCCTTGTGTAATAGACTCAAAGTGAAGCAAAAATGGAACGGCAAAAATTAATCCAAAAATCATGACAATTCCAATAGTTAATAATGGCTTGGCTGATTCATCAAACTGTATCTTTTTGAATTTGAATTTAATCTTGTTGATATACCGTAGGAGTTGTGAGATTGCGGTTAGAATAAGATAATTGCCAAAATCCCATGCGTTGGTTATTAACATTACTGAGAGTGTAAAACCCTGTATAACTATGTACTTCCCAAATTGGCGTGACGTTTGAGAAGTTAGACTTAAGTTAAAAAGCAGAGCGATAAAAAGTAAGACAACAGGCAAGTTAAGAAGATGAGCATGTAAATCTGATACCACAAAAGAGTAAATTGGAAATTCGTGGATTGTTTTATCTTGTGTGTCAGGATTATAACCAATAAAGCGCGTTGCGTCGGGGTACCAATAATTTTTGTAACCTTCTTTGGCGGCATAGAAAGGAGTGTGGAAATTGCCCCCAAAAGTTAATACTACCGCAGATATCAAACCCGCAAGTATTGCTAACCTATTTTTATCCGTCTTGAACAATTTTGAAACAAGCGAGGATGATATGGAGAACGCTCCGGTCAAAACCTGACCCATGATAGTTGCAAGCATCAAGTTATATGTTATTGCTGAAGGAATGCCTGATAGTTTAGTTGTGATTGCGGCGATGAAATGGCCAAACCAATAGTAATTAATAGATTGCCCTGCAAACCACATATCAGTGGGTGGCAAAAACCTTGACCTTAAAATGGAATTAATAAACCCGTAATCCATGAATTTTTCCAAACCATTAATATCTGGTTGATGGGCACGTACAAACGCCCAGAACATTAGGCCTGCCAAAAATAAAAATTCTTCAAATATAATAACTTTTAGTTTTTTAGTGAAAGTTTTGTTAATTAGCGTTTTGTTTTTTTTGTAAATGGCTAAGTTGACTAATCCCACTAGCCCCAGGTAGACAAACAAAAAACTTCTTGTTAGAGGGATTATTTGCATTGTCGCTCCGAGGAATGTGAGGTAAGCCGTTACAATTAGCCCGATTGTTTTTGTAAATCCATATCCGCAGTCGTAAAATTTTTTAAATACAAGAGTAGTTAGTGGTATGCTGGTAACTCCAATTAAAAGAAACAAAAACCACCAAGAGAATATTGAGGCTAAGTCATAAATTATCATGTTCGTTTTTTGGTGTTACATGCCATTTTTATGGTATTTCTCAAGACGTTTACTTTTATTGTATGTGAGTTTAGCACCTTCGCAAGAGTTAAAGATTTACAAAACTGCATGTACAAGTTGGTGGTCAAATACTGTATTTTTAGTTATAAAATTACTATGCGTGGGAAACGTAAATGAAATTAAAAAAGAAATTGAGAATTGGTTTTGATTTGGACGGCGTTATTGTGGGAAAGCCATTTTTTGTACCAGGCTTTTTAATGGAAGCTTTAATTAGAGACAGCAGCAAAAAAGCATTGTCGTATCGATTTCCGGAAAACAAATTTGAACAATGGGCTAGAATGATGAGTCACCATCCCATCTTGAGACCTAAGATTGACAAAAATATTAAGTTAATTCGAGAGCTTTACAAAAGCAGAAACTACGAAGTGTATGCGGTATCCAGTCGTTACTCCTTCTTGGAAAGCAGAACCAAAGAATGGTTCGAATACAACAAGTTAAACAGTTTATTCAAAGAAATCTATATTAATAACAACAATGAGCAGCCCCATCTTTACAAAAAACGCATGATAGAAAAACTAAAACTGAATGTTTTTATCGACGATGACATTCCCCTTTTGGAGTATTTGAAAAAGCACACATCCGGTGTTGAATTATTGTATGTCGACGACGGCGAAAATCACTTTAAGAAAAAACTCGCATGAACATTTTGATAACAATTAGCTATTACATTCCTAATATAAGTGGTTTAACTATTTATGCAAAAAACCTTGCTGAGGGACTAACACAAAAAGGATACAAAGTTTCAGTTTTGACCTCTGACTATAGAAAGGAATTTAAGAGCGGAAGTCTGGACAGACGTGTCAAGGTTGTTAGAGTTTGGACACCCTTCTTGCTCGGTCGAGGTCCGATAATGCCAACTTTTATTTTTAATTCTTTTTTCCAAGTATTGAAAGCAAAAGTTGTTATTTGTCAACTTCCTCAATTTGAAGCTCTAGTTATCGCCTTCTGGGCAAAAGTACTCTGCAAAAAACTTATAGTGACTTACCATTGTGACCTAGCTTTTTGGCCTGGGTGGATAAATAAGGCAACAGTGTTTGCCTCCTATGTAAGCCATTTTTTTACCTGTCTTATGGCGAATAAAATTGTAGTTAATTCCGAAGACTACGCCAAAAACTCAAAATTTTTATCACTTTTTAAGAGGAAATTAACTTATATCTACCCACCGATTAAATTGGACGAAATTGAAGAATCAATTATTTTCGGTAAAAATGAGTATACATATAAAGTTGGTTTCGTTGGTCGAATAGCCAAGGAAAAAGGACTTGAATATTTGCTTGGGACGATTGGTTATTTGCAAAAATATCTAGGAAAGAGGGTAGCAATATATATTGCGGGGCCGGGTGAAGAAGTTATTGGCGGAAATCATCAAAAAGAGCTTGCCACCCTTCTTGCAAAATACAGCAAATACATTTTCTTATTAGGAACATTAAGTGATGCTCAGCTTGTGGCATTTTACAAAATGCTTGATGTATTTGTGCTGCCTTCGGTAGAGCGTATGGAAAGTTTTGGCATGACGCAGGTCGAAGCCATGATGCTAGGTTGCCCCGTTGTTGTCAATAATTTGCCCGGCGCGCGCGAAGCGGTTCTCAAAACGGGCATGGGTGAAGTTGTGAATGTCAAAAATCCAGACGAGTTTGCGAAGGCTATTGCGAAAGTCATTAAAGGTAGGAAAACTTACGTGATACATCAAACTGTTGTTGACAAAATTTTCAACATTAATAATACGATTGATTCATATGATAAGTTGATTAACGTATAACGGAGTTCAAGAAAACTCCGCCTTTTAGGGCAGGGGGGACGTCTAAACTTGAGTACTTAGTTATCCTTTACTCAAAATACCTTAATTTGCATCTAAAAAAGCATTTTGGGGGATCAAAATCTCTTTCTTGAGAGAATCTCAAGTAAGAGGAGTTTACAATGAAGTTGTCTGCACTAAAATATTACATTTCCTCTCTTCCGACTCTAGTAGGTGGAGTAGATTTTTATAGGATTCCGTTACTTTTTTTAAAAAAGCCAGTACTATTGAATATTGCTGGAGGCTATAAGATTTATGTTAGAAACCTTTTGGATGTTTGGACTTTAAAGGAAGTTATTTTGGATGATAATTATTATGTCAAGGATATTTCGGAAAATACGGTTGTTGATGTTGGAAGTGCATTAGGTGATTTTAGTATTTTGGTTAGTGATAACGCAAAAAGGGTTTTAGCTTTTGATCCGGATCGGGGATTAATAAAATTAATGCGTCGTAATTTAAAGATGAATAATGTTACAAATGTTGAAACTTACCAAGAAGCGGTTACCTCACTTAATGAATTGTTTAGCAAATATAGACTTGGCTACAACTGTTTTGTAAAAGTTGATTGTGAGGGAGCAGAGTATGGGATATTTAAAAATGTTTCTTCGCACACACTCAAAAAAATAGACAGAATAGCTTTTGAGATTCATTTTTTTAATAAAGGGCAGAGAGACAAATACAGAAATTTGAAAAAGAGGTTGGTGGAGGCTGGGTTTAAGTTGACTGAAACACCAAACCCCGTGCACGAATATTTAAGATTTCTGTATGCTAGTAGGGTATGATTCTTTTAAATATTAGTACCTTAGGGTGGTCGTAGACGGTAAATGCTTCTTCAGCTGAGTCGTCTGGAATTTGGACGTTAGTAAAGGGAATGGTTGGATAAGAGGTAAACTCCGCAACTTTTTCAAAATTGAGTTTTCCTGCAAACAAGTTGGTGTAGAAACTAGTTGTAAGTGGATATCTTTCGGGAACTTTTGGAATTGATCCCCATAGGCGGTTTGAAGACAAAATTAAGTAATCGACATTTCGTAATTGAGCAGTTGCTTTGCTCCACTTTTCTGGTGTGTCAGGATCGAAAAGAGTGAGCGTTTCAGTTTTGTAGATTAATGAGTTTTGATCGCCTAGTGGCAGAGGAAGACAGTCGTCCCAGTATTCACAAGAGATTGTTGAACCAGCTGGAATATTTTTATATATCCAGTCTGAGGCAGCTACTCTTGTGTGGGGTTTTGAGTAGATGGAAATAAATGAAAACGGCCAGACAAGAATAAGTATGAGGATTGCGGAATACATAATAAGAAGCGGCGTTTTGCTCTTGAAGGCATTTTTAAGCTTGACCCCACATTCATATAAGAAATTTGCTGCCAGTATTGCGAGGAATGGATAGATTGGGTAAACATACCTCATTGATTTGGAAAATTGAATACCCTCGTAACTAAAGACAAATAAAATCCAGATAACTACTATAAGTGCCATAAAGTCCTTTGTTTTTATGTTTATTAAAAGTTTAAGGGGATTAAGAATTAACCGTTTTTTCCATATACTCTGTAATAAATTCCACATCGCATAATACAATCCTAGTATTGACAAAATTCCGAGGGGAAATCCCAAACCCCAAAGCATTATATTTTTTAGCGGAAATATTAAGGGTTTAGTTTTTATCCATTGAATAGCAGGAGGATAAAGAGCTTGAGAATTGCTCCACGATTGAAGTTGGCTAATATTACTTATGAATTGAGGGTTAGGCATTGGTTTAAGTAGGTTGGAGTTTGCAAATAAATGACCATCGGCAAAACGGAGAGTTAAATATGAGCAAAGTGTAATAAGCGATACCGAAACAAGCTTTCTAGAAAGCTTGTTGTGTGCGGTTAGCGACTTAAGTAAGGCGATTACAATTATAGGCAAGATAAGAACTGAAGATATTTTGGTAGCAAATGCAAGCCCTAATGATAACCCAAGCAATATTGGTATAACGTAGTTTCTTCTATTTGCCATTAAAACCAAAACAAGATAGAAAGTGAGTGTTAGAAAAAATGTTAAGAAAGTGTCAACTGCGAAAAAATGCGATAGTTGAATTGGTAAAACACAGGTTGCGTAGATAAAAGTAGCAACAAGCCCAATTTTGGTGTTAAATATTTTTTTGCCGATTTTATAAACAAGGAAGATAGTTGCGGTATCAAAAAGAGCAGACGCCAGCCTTCCAATTAAAGTTATATTATTGTAATCGAAACTATTTAACAGCAGGAAACTGCTTGCGAACTTGACAAGAACAAGCGGTAGCATGCCATAGACATAAAACCCATAGCCGATATTGTATGGGTTTAAAGGCGACAGTCTGGGATTAAGGTAAGAAATCAAAGAAGTTGGCCAGTGTAGCGCCTGTGTCACCATTGTTAAGAACCGCTCATCTGGGTGTAGGTGTTGGCTTTGGTCCCAGTTGATGCCATATAGTCGCAGACTAAGCCCCAGAAGAGTTATTATAGACAATACAATTAAGTTGGGTTTACTGATTGTTAATAATTTTTTCATAATAGTTTAGTGAGTTTGGTTTTGTCTTTTTATAAATTCTTATTACGGGATGGTCAAAAACTGACCAAGTTTCTTCCGCCAACTCGTCATTGAGATCTATTTTGTAAGCCCCAATTTGTAACTCCGGGAACGAGTCGAATTCTTTTATTTCAACAAAGCCAAGTTCGCCATTTAATAGCTGTTTGTAGAAATTTGCACTTTTTGGATAATTGTCAATAAGCCTCGTGTGGTTAACAAATACTCGTCTACTTTGGATTATAAAATAATCTGACTTTTCTAAATCGGTAGCCAGCGAGACAAGATTTATTGGATTTTCTTCGAGTGTGTAAAAATCAAACACCTTTTTTGTGTAAATACCCCACAAAGGAACATCTAATGTATTTCCAGACTCTGTTAAGAGCACCGAACCCTTGGGGATGTTTGTTTGAATCCACCTGGTTGCAGTAATTCTTACATCAACCTTTGAATAAATAGAAAAAAACATGCTAGACCAAAGTGTTGTTGTCAATAAAACTAGGGTTAGAAGAAGTGTTGCTAATTTGCGACGAGTGGGAGATGTCGGTTTTCCAAAAAGGTGGAAAAGTAAGTATGAAGAGAAAATACACCAAAACGGAAAAGTGGGGGCAATAAATCTGGTCCATTTCGCAAAAAAGAATGAATTAGTCAGAAAAAGAAGTAAAAAAGTAAGTACTACCAGGAATAACTTGCGGTTGGTTTTCAACGTCCGAAAAAGTTTGATAAGTGCCAGCAGTATTCCAGCCAAACCCAACAGTAAAACTCCCACACCTAATGTATATGGCAGTATTTTTGTGAATTGAAATGCAATTGGTGTAGTGTTAATAAACTGACGAGTATAAAAAACAACCGGATTTCCTCCGCCGACACCTGTTTCATACCTCATAGATGAAATGAAAGCGGTGTGGTCTAAAAAGATATGGGGGAAAATGAAAATTGTTATAAAAAACGCGATTAGACCAAGTTTAATAGAGTGAAGTGTCACAATGGCTAATTTATTTCCTGACAATTTTGTTTTGGCTTGAACAAAAGGGGCAATTAGCAAAATCGGAAGGAATATTAATGATGAAATTTTGGTTGCTACTGCTATACCGAATGCAACAGCTGATAGTTCCATGAACTTGCCCACTCTGCTACTTACAGCTTTGACTATCAGTAGTAAAGAAAGGAGTAGCCAAAATGTTACAAAACTCTCTGGAGTTGTGAAGTGAGCCTGCTGTATTGCCCCTGGTAAAACCGCAAAAAGAAACGCTGCGAGTGCTGCGAACGCTTCATTTTTGGTTATCTGATAAGTCAGAAGTAAGACCACTATAATGGTTAGTGTTGAAAAAAGCGCAGAATAAAACCTTCCGACGAGTATGGGATTGATGGTGGCTAAATTAATATTAATATTTCCAAGTACGGCTTTGGTGAAATAGATTAAATAAACAGTAGACGAGCCATATGAAAAAAGTTTGGGATTCATATTGTTCGGGAAATCTAATCTATCTACAGCAGCCGCGATGTGGTATTCATCTGGATGAAAATAATAACTCTCTCCCCAATCTATTTTGTAGAAACGCAAGATTAGACCAAGTAGAACAATAGAAGCAAAAAGTACTGAGGTAATATTTTTTTTATCGCGCAAAGAAATCTTCATTACTTAATATTATTTGGTGATATATCGCTCATTTTAAGTCCTAGCACACCAATACTACAAGAAGAATTGCCATCAATTGAAACCTGGTCAAGGAGTTGGCGTGGCGGAGGCCGAAGAGGTTGTGGTGGAGACAAGAGTTGGAGATGGCGAGGCTTGCTCGGGAGTAGTTTCCAAAGGTGTTGGTGTTGGAATTGTTTGTGGAATTATATTTTTTAATTCTTCTTCGGAATAAAACACTCTAGCTGGTAATTCTCCCAGAGAAGTTTGATCCAAAGAGGGTGTGAGAGGTTTTAAAACAGCATCTGGAATATTAAGGTCTGGTGTTTTTCGGAGTACTTCATATACGCTAAGAAATACCCAAAAAATTATAGTAATTGTCGTAACAATTAGTACGACTACTATCTTCGGTGGTTTTGGACCTTTCATACTATTTAATTTTTTGGTAAATAAGGTGCCTCTCCTTTGATAATCATATCTAAAACCAGTATTTTTTGTTGCCCTGCTATGGTTATCCTGCCACTTTCCGTACTATTTTCTGGACTTGTGAAATTGGATGATAGGCTGATATTGCTAAACTTTATAGGTGATCTTAAGTTCTGAAAATCTTTCATAAAATCAGCTAGTAACGAATAGTTTTCGATTGGTGCTTCTAAAGATAAAACAAACGAGTAACCTTTTGCACCTTCGGGCAATACCTCTTTACCCCTGGCGACGGTATTTGATTGAGTATCTTGGCCTTTTAGAATTACTTGTTCCATTGTCATATTAACGTCAGCTATTTGATACTTGGCTGTTAATGCCTCCATCTGGCGGGCAAGGACTTCAGGTTGTGCGTTAGCCGGAATCGCTTCACCCAAAAGAAGTATATTATCTTTGTTGTTGTTATAAATTGCATGGGATTGGTTTAACTGATCTATTTTCTGATCAAGTTGTGTCATTACCTCTTCTTTTGCCTGTATTTGCTTTATAAGAGAACCAATTGTCAAAAGGGTTGGTCTTAGAGCAAAAACTGAGAAAATGGATATTGTAAGAAGCGAAAGTACTAACTCCAAATATGCCTTTATTTCTCCCCTTTTTTCATAATTTGCTACAACGTTTAGAAAATATGATTTATATCTTAGGTAGTTTTTTCTCCAATTTGGTCTCATGTTATTGTGTTGGATTCGAGCTTAATGGAACAGATATTACAAATGAAAGCAGCGATATATTTGCAACGTCAGGAGCTATTTCCTCAATCGCCGCGCTATTTAACTCTGAAACGGATTGTAAATTTGCTAAAAACTGCGCGATACTAACTTCGCTAGGTGATGTTGCAGTAATGGAAAGCTTTTTTTGATCATAGGTAACTGATTTTAAGACAATGTCATTGGGGATGTGAGATGAGATGTTGGCAAGATAATTTGACATGAAATTATTGGTATTGGCGATAGTTGTAAATATCTTTAACTTTGTCTGTATTGCTCTGAAGTCTTTTTCGAAACTTGCTTCGGAAGATATGTAATCCTGTTTTTGCTTAACCTCACTGGTTAAACTGGTATTTTGGCTATAAAGTCCAAAACGAACTAAAAAAGCAATCATGACAACTATTTCTGTTACGATCACCACGATTCTGAAACTAGATAAAAGCCACAAGAGAATTCTTCCACCTTCTGTTGTTTCAAAACCCTTTTGTGGAATTAAATTTATTTTTGAGTCATCACTTTTGCGCTTGGGCATATTTTGCTAGCTACATTCAATATAACATACTACCTTGAACAAAATGAAGACTGTTTAGCCTTTAATTGGGGTTTATTTTTTGTTTTTTTGGCTTTTTCTTGGAAGAAGCTTTTGTTGACTTTTTTGTAGTTGTTGTAACTGTACTGCTAAGGCTACTTTTCATTCTGGCTGCCTTGTTTTTATGGATGATATGTTTTTTTGCAGCTTTGTCCACGAATGATATAGCTTGTGATACGTCTGCTTGCTTTTTTGTTTTTTTTGCACGACGTATAGCAGCCTCTAGTTTTGCTATTAATATACTATTAACAATTTTTTTACGCGATGAACTTCGTAGTGCTCTTTCTGCTGTTTTTGTTACTGGCATAATATTAAATTATAAAACTAAACCGCTCTAGAAAATAGTGCCTAAATTCAAAATATTATAGTTTTTTATCCAACTTATCTTAAAAATGCTGTTATGAAAGCAGCAGGATGTATTAAGTTTAAATTGAGTCAAACCACCATGAGGCTAAAAGCCTGTGGTAGTTTATTTCTAGTTTCGTGAGTATAATCTAACAAGCACGAAAATTCAACAATTTTCTTTGATAGTAAACTTAAGTTATGAGTCTTTATGGTTAACAAAATTCTAAATCGGGGTAAAAAACTCTTAACGGATCCGCAAAATTCAGTTCTTTCGGCAGCCTCTGTGATTATGCTGATGATAGTTGCTTCCCGTGTTTTGGGGCTGGTTCGTCAAAGAGTCTTGGCAAATTATTTCTATCCAGAGGAGTTATCCCTATTCTTCGCAGCTTTTAGGCTACCCGATATTATATTTGAGGTGCTTGTAGCAGGATCGTTTTCTTCTGCCTTCATTCCTGTTTTTACTAAGTTTCTTAAAAAAGGTACTGCAGATGCTTGGGAAGTTGCTGGAAGGGTAGTAAATATCGGTCTTTTAACTTTTGGTCTTTTTGCTTTATTTTTTGGTCTTTTTGCAAATCAAATTTATGCAGTTCTGACTCCTGGTTTTACTTCTTACGAGATTACACAGACCGCGACAATTGCGCGCGTGCTTTTCGCTGCTCAAGGAATTTTTGTTATCAGCTATGTGATGACTGGTGTTTTGGAGTCGTTGCGCAGATTTCTTGTGCCAGCACTTGCTCCTGTTCTTTATAACCTTGGAATAATACTTGGTACAATTTTTTTAAAGCCGTATTTTGGTTTGATGGCGCCGGCCATGGGTGTGGTGATTGGTGCGGCTTTCCATTTTCTTATTCAACTTCCACTGGCTTATAAATTAGGTTTTCGATTTTCTTTCAATATTAAACCTAACGATGGAGTTAAAAAAATAGGCAAACTAGCATTACCTAGAGTGGTCGATTTGTCGTTTGACCAGATAGGCAAAACGATTGAGCTTTTTTTAGCGTCATTTATCTCAACAGCTTCATATACGTATTATATATTTGCTAATTCGCTGCAACTTTTGCCCGTAAGCCTTTTTGGAACTTCCCTTGCCAAGGCGGCGCTGCCGATATTGTCGAGAAATAACGACAACCCAAAAAGATTTAGGCAAATATTGGTAACAACCATTTTTCAGGTTATTTTTTTGACAGCCCCGTTTACCGTCTTATTAATTGTCCTGCGAATTCCGATAGTGCGACTGGTTTATGGCACAAATATTTTTGACTGGAATGCAACAGTTCAAACAGGTATGGTACTTTCTGCATTCGCGGTGGGTATTGTCTTTCAAACCTTAATGGCCATAATAGGGCGTGCTTTTTTTGCACTGCATGATACTAAAACTCCCGTTATTGTTTCTATGATTGGCTTGCTTCTTCTTATTATTGGTGATGTTTTCTTAGTTTGGTTTTTACATATGCCCGTTTGGGCACTTTCAGCCTCATTTTCATTTAGTGCTTTTATTGAGGCATTACTTCTTATTTATCTAATAAACAGAAGAATTGGCAGGCTTATGACTAAAAAAACACTAGTGAGGTTTGCTAAGATTGCGGTTTCTGCCTTGAGTTCCGGCATTGTTATGTTTTTCTTCTTGAAATTCTTTGATAGATATACATGGATTAAAAGAATTTCATTTTTAAGTAAAATCGAAAGTACTAAAAATATTCCATTCCAACTTTTTGTATTGGACACGCGGTATACTATCAACCTTTTAATATTAACAAGCATTGTTACAGTCGTTGGGCTGGGTGTCTATTTTTTGTCCTTGATAATCTTCAAATCGGAAGAGATAGGAATCTTAACGGGGCAGCTTAAAGGACTTCTTGGTAAAAGTGGCGTTAGCGGAATTGCAAAAGGTGAACAAGAAACAGTTATACCTCCACCAACAGACGGTATTTAGGATTGTATCTTGACACCAATTAGCACTCATGTTAATCTTCTGCTAATAACAAAGTGTGAGTTAGAAGAGCGGGAGGGTTTAGAGGCGATTTTAAGACCCAATAAGGTTTTGAAATCGGGTTTGACGAGGTCATTTGCCTCTGCAGCTCCCATCTTTAAAAGATGGGTTTTGAAAAGAGCTGTAAATTAAAAAATTCTTCTACTCTTCTACTCTATCTACTCTAAATTATGACTGATGCATTAACCGCAAGACAAACCCAAATTTTGAAGGCCTTAATAGACGAATATATCTATACAGCAGAGCCGGTTGGGTCTGAGGCGTTAGAAAAAAAATATTCTCTTGGCGTATCCCCCGCAACCATAAGAAACGAAATGTCGGCGCTTACTTCGAATGGCTTTTTAAGACAGCCTCACACTTCTGCAGGTAGGACACCAGCTCCAAAGGCAATGAAATTCTATATCGACCAGTTGATGGAAGAAAAACACATGAGTTTGACTGATGAGGTAAAGGCGAAAGAGGAAGTGTGGGATGCAAGAGATGATATTGATGAGTTGATGGATGAAGCAGCACAAGCCCTTGCGGAAAGAACTAGAAGTCTGGCGGTTGCCTCTCTCGACTCTGGCAAGGTTTGGCATGCTGGTTATGCCAATATTTTCCTAAATCCTGAGTTTACAGATCTTCAAATGTCTGCCAGTCTCTTTTCTTTTATTGAACAAACAAAAAGACTCCAGGAACTTTTTTTCCAACGGATGACAGGTCAAACACCTGTTGAAGTAATTTTTGG
>CAYTOP010000016.1:11072-20107 GCA_964439585.1 uncultured Gammaproteobacteria bacterium | reverse complement strand
ATAGCCTTTGGCTTTCAGGAACTTGTAGAGTGGGCTTTTAGTTACTCCTAAGATATCCTTTTCCCAAATAAACTCAACTAGGATGACTTTTGGTTTAAATTTTGACCAATCATTGGAGCGAAGAACTTCCATTTCTGCCCCCTCAACGTCGACATTGAGCAGATCAATAGGTTTGCGCTTCGCATATTTTCCTAGTATTTTGGCAAGCGATTGGGTTTTGACTTTAATTTCTTCCGTAAATTTTGATTGACCAGAGGTGATAACACGTTTGTAATTTCGTTTAGAAATGGTATTTAGTGCAGATTCAGTGAATTGGTAATAGTTAACTTTGCCGGTTTTTGTCGAAACTGCAATGTTTATGTTGAAATCATGCGGTCTGGCTTTGTCAAAAAGTTCGATAGCGGATACGTCCACATCAACATTGATTCCTCTCCAGCCACGTTTATACAATCTGTTCGTGTTGGAATATCGGTATGGGTGGTGTGCACCGACGTCAACATAAAAACCGACATAGTCTGGTGCGAAAAGCTTGTCCAATAGAATATCTTCGCCCTCTTGAGAGAAACTTAATCTACTATAAAAAACATCAAGTTTTAATATGACTGAGATGTTACTTTTAATCTTCTTTAATTTATGTCTCAAGTTCATATAACTTTTCGGACTTAATTATAACAATAAGCCCTTTGTTTATGGTTCTAAGAATGTACTACCTGGGAATGACGAACAGGTTTCCAGTGTGGATTAAATTCGGATTTGCCAAGTCATTCGCGTTAGCAATTTCAACCCATTTGTAACCGTCACCATAAGCCCTGACTGCAATGTCCCAAAGATTATCACCATGAACTACGGTATAGCTTGAGCCCGTTATCGGCTCCATACCCTGCATTTGAGTGTTGGTCGTGCTTTGGCCATCACCGTTTAAATCGCCAGTAATAACTGCTATTGTAGGTTCGGGAGTTGCTGTTGGCTCTTCCAATTGCACTTGAGTGTTCTCAGCAACAACTGTTGGTGTAGCGTTAGCTATGGCCAACTTAGGTGTCACTGCTGGAATAGTCAATTCTTGACCTGCAGATATTTGATTAGGTTCTGTCAGTTCATTTGCATTAGCAATATCTGTCCAGTTGTAGCCACTTCCATAATAAGTTTCTGAAATACTCCACAAATCTTCGCCTTCTTGGACAGCATGTGTTGTAGGTAAAGTTATTTGCTGATTTTTTTCAGTGCCAACTGGAGGAATTATTTCTCCAGTTTTGTTGCTACCGAAGAAATTGACTACCAGAATGCCAACAACAATGATGACAATTGCTCCCAGTACCATGCTAATAGTTGATTCGTTGAGTTTAATTGCTTTTAATATCGACTTTAAATTCAAGCGTGTTCACCCCCTCTTTTGGGGCAGAAGTTTGTATGAGCAGATATAGTCAGAAATTTAAACCAAAGCACGCGAAATGTCAATAGCCTTGGGAAAAGCGTTAGCATTTGGGAATAATGTAGTAGATACATTTTACATGTAGTTTATTTGATTAAATAAGACAAGAGTGTTACTTTAGTCTATTAAATCAAACTAGATAATTCTTTCACAACAATATTCACAATAAAATATAGCTTCATATGGGTAATTATTATGTACGTTATATATTTATTTTAAAACAAAATATTTTAGTCGGTCGGAATTGTCAAAATTAAAACATTTAAGCTAAAAAAAAGGTATTAACTAGTTAAGGAACTACAGCGATTAGGAAAACGAACCCTTTTAAGGTTGACTGGTAGGATCTGGTTGTGAAGTTTGTTTTTGTTCTTGGAGAGGTATTTCAGCAGGCTTTGTAGAAGCACTTGAAACTTGGTCAGGTCTTTGCGTGCTTGCAGAAGTAAGTGCGTTTATTGTAAACCCGACACCCCATGTATCTTCTCTTCTACCCGGCACAATCTCTGCCATTTCTGACTATAACATAATAATTAATACACGGACAAGAATTAAATCGGAATATAATGGTATTATTAAAGTAAAGTACTTGTAATATGAAAATCAAAGTTTTTCTGGTAGTTTTTTTGCTCTTGATTGTAGCCTTTGGTGTGATTTTGTATCGTAGAAACAATATAGGTCGTTCAACCTCATCCGGACCGAAAGTGGTTGTGTCGATATTTCCACTTTACGATATAGTGAAAAATGTTGCAGGAGACGAAGTTGAAACACAATTGATTTTGCCGCCTGGAGCTAGTCCGCACACGTTTGATTACACTCCCACCCAGGTTAAAGAAGCACTTAGTGCTGATGCGATGTTTGTCGTTGGTCATAGTATTGACAATTGGGCTAAAGGTTTGGCAACTGCTGCTGAAATTACAAACGTGATTGTCGTCGACAAAAATGTAAACTTACTACCTTTAGAATTTGTAGATCCTGACGGTGTAAGTGCTGACAACTTGGATCCGCACTATTGGCTGTCAATAAAAAACGCCGAAGGCATGGCTAATCAGATTAAAGACGAGTTATCTGCGCTTTATCCCGATAAAGCTAGTAAATTTGAGGCCAACTATAGTAAGTACTCGGCGGAATTGCAAGCAACTGACATTCAAATCGCTGGTGAATTCAAAAATCGACAGGGAATTAGAATTGCCACCTTTCATAACGCTTATAGTTACTTTGCAAAAGACTATGGGATCAACATAGTTGCAAGTTTTGAAGAGTTTCCTGGAAAGGAGCCCACGCCAAAATATTTACAAGAATTTGAGGAGCAAGTAAGGTCGAGCGGTACTCGTGTAATCTTTGTGGAACCACAGTTTGCAACTTCATCACTGCAACCCATTGCGGAAGACCTAGGTGTAAATCTTTTGGTGCTTGATCCGTTGGGTGGAGTTCCTGGGCGTAACACATACCTTAATCTCATGCAATTTAATGCACACCAGGTTTTAGAAAACACTACTGATTAATTTGATACGAAAGTGGCCCAGTTGGGTGGAGAATTTTCATCTGCGGGCTTAGTAAAACAAAAGTAGAACAATTAGCAAAAGAGTTGGTTGAGGAGTACAAAGTTTTATCAAGTCTAAATGTACTGCCTGGAAGTATAACGAATATTATTTAATAGATGAAGATTGTTCTTTATTTGCCGCGAATCTATCACGATTTAATGAAATGTATGGCTGTTCCTACATTGTGATTATTTACTACTATTGGTGCTTTGCCTTTTCTGCCTGCAATTTCATTACATCTTGCTATAATTTGCTGTCCTGGCAAAGGTCCTTCTAGTCTTAATTGTCCGTCCGGCATTTCGGTTCCAACATAACCATATAAATTATTTTCTTGTACCATATGTCCAAAATTATACGAAAAAACAAATCAAATAGAAATATTATGGGATTACGATATGAATTAAGGTAATATTTACTTCCATTTCTAGAGTGCAACTCGCTTATTTTTGGGGTGTTGTTCCTCAATATTTTTCAACAAACATGTGTTTTTTGATGAATGCTCTTCCGGAGCCTGATTTTAGGTATTTTTCAAATTTGTATGCAGTATACTTGTTACAGAAAGTAAAATAGGAGATAAGTTTAACAGGTAATCTATTTTTCGTAGAAGTAATTTCTCCATTACCGTGTCGTTTAATTCTATCCTTCAAATTATTTGTGCATCCTATGTAAGTTTTGTTATCCGAACAAAGGAGAATATAAACGCAATACATAAATTTAGTATAGAATATTGCTATCGAAGATATACGCTATACTATACTTCCGACGGGTCTTACCTCGCCGAAGCTTCAATTAGCAGCGAAGCTCGTCTTCGCTAAAGCTACGACGAAGCGAAGGCGGGGCTGAAGGGACTCGAACCCTCGACCTTCCGCGTGACAGGCGGACGCTCTAGCCAGCTGAGCTACAACCCCAAATCAAAACTAACTTTACTTTTCGCTGAGCAAAGCTCAGCTTAATGCTTCTAAGAATTATAGCTTAAATAGGTTTGAGGGACAAGATTAAAGCAAAGCTTGGCCATACCCAACGTGGTAATCTCAATAAAGTTGCTCAAAGCTAACTTAAAAAGTGAATTTTGAAACAGTTTTTATGGTTTTAAATCTTGCGGAATGTCTTCAACTTCGGGGAGCCCACCCTCTTGTCTTCTAATTAGAGAACCACTTCCATCATCGTGTCTAACTATTGTCGTTGAGGTAATCGGCTGATTACTATTAGGGATTAGGATATCGTACACTATTTCAGTTAATTGTTGTGCTTTCGCAATTTCTGTTGCCTTGTCTGGTTTATCAATTTCTGCCATGCTTTGTCGGGTCCTTTGATATTATAATAGAAAATATAGACCATGAGAATACATAGAGAAATGACAAATTTGGAAATTGCAGAACTTCTTCGGGCTGTTGCCGCTGCATATGAACTTAAAGACAAGGACAAAAATAAATTTAGGATAATTGCCTACGAACGAGCAGCTGATGCGGTTGAACACTTATCAAGCGAGGCAAAAGACCTGTGGGATGAGGGCAAACTTGCAGAAGTCGGTGGAATTGGGGAGTCTATTGCAAATCATCTTGGTGAGATTTTCAGTAAAGGTAAATCAAAACATTTTTCGGAAGTTATGCATGGTATTCCAAAAGCTTGTTTTAAACTTCTTGAGGTGTCTGGGATTGGCCCAAAAACAGCATTTAGATTGGTTAAGCAATTAACTATTTCGGATAAAAATCCACTTAAAGATTTACTCACTAAGGCAGAAAAGGGTGAGATTGCAAAACTGGATGGTTTTGGTACGGATTCAGAGAAAGCTATTATTGCTTCTATTAAAGAAGTTGAAGGGCGCGAACGTAGAATGTTGTTAAATTATGCTCTCGAAGTTGCCAATGAAGTACTTGAATGGATGAAAGCTGACAAAGACGTAAAAGTTGCTGATGTTTTAGGAAGTTTACGACGCAAAGCTTCAACTGTTGGAGATATTGACATTGCCGTTGCAACTGATAAGTCAGACAGTGTTATTATCCATTTTACCCGTTATCCCAAAAAAAGTAGGGTTTTGGAGAAGGGAGACAGAAGTGCGTCAGTTATTTTACCCGGAGATATTCAGGTTGATTTGAAGGTTCAAGAGCCAGCTGCGTATGGCTCGCTGTTGCAGCATTTTACTGGTAGTAAACATCACAATATTGCCTTGAGGGAATATGCTCTTAAGAAAGGCTTGAGTTTGTCAGAATATGGAATTCGGAATACCAAAAACGAAAAACTTAAAAAATTTGAAAACGAAGAAACTTTCTATAAGTTTTTGGGAATGGATTGGATACCCCCAGAACTTCGAGAAGCTACGGGGGAAATTGAAGCAGCCCTTCGACAAGGGCAGGGTAAATCTGGCGGTTTACCCAAACTTGTGGAAATTAATGATATTAATGCGGATTTGCAAATACATTCAAGTTTCGATGTTGAAACCAGTCACGACCTAGGAGAATCTTCAATGGCAGAAATCGTAGCAAAAGTTGATTCACTGGGATATGAATATGTTGCATTTACAGAACACAATCCCAGCCAACGCGGACATAATCAAAAAGATGTTTTAGAGATCTTAAAGCGAAAAAAAGATGCCGTTGATAAAATAAATTACTCTATTTCCAAATCTAATAATAAGGTAAAAAAAGTATACAATAGCTTGGAAATAGACATTTTGCCCAGTAATGGTTTACCCGTAGACGATGAAGCATTAGAGCTTTTGGATTTTGCCCTTATATCAATCCATTCGAGTTTTAGGTTACCCAGAGAAAAGATGACGCAAAGAGTTTTGGAGGCTTTTAGCCATCCAAAGGTTAAGATTTTTGCTCACCCGACAGCCAGGAGAATTAACGAGCGGGAAGGTATAGAATTGGATTGGCCGAAGATTTTTGACTATTGTGTTAAAAACAGTAAATGGTTAGAGATTAATGCAGATCCAATGCGCCTTGATCTTCCCGATTTTTTGGTGCATGAGGCAATAAAGCTGGGAGTGAAGTTAACAATGGGAACGGACGCTCACAACAAGGATATGTTGGATAATATGCAATACGCAGTTTATGTAGCACGGCGCGGTTGGGCAAAGGCAGAAGACATATTAAATACTTATACTCTTGACGAGTTTGAGAAAATGTTAGAATAGTTATGTATCTAAAAGGAGGTGACTAATTTATGATTTGGGTAGTATTACTTGGTGTGGTTTTGGTAGCTTTCTGGGTAGTTTCAGTTTATAACTTTTTTGTTTCGGCAAAGGCAAGAATAAAAGCTGCAATTCAGGAAATTGGCAATCAGTTAAAAAGACAGGCCGATCTTATTCCTAATTTAGAAGAATCTGCAAAGGGTTACCTTAAGCACGAAAAGAAAATTTACGCTGATTTGACTGAAGCCCGCAAAGCTATATCGGCGGCTGTTAAATCGCAAGATCCGCAAAAAATGGCGGATGCTGGGAGTAAACTTGCTGCAGTTTTACCTAACATTCAAGTAGTTGTTGAAAGCAATCCAGAACTAAAAGCTTCCGAGGTTGTATCAAAGCTAATGGATGAATTGCGTGACACAGCGGACAAGCTTATGTATGCAAGGCGCTTGGTTATCGATCTAACAGCTGACTATAATGTTAAACGTGCCACTTTTCCTTCCAATATAATCGCCGGAATGTTTAACATGGAAGAAATGAAAGGCATGATTATGGGTGAAGCTGAGGAATCAGAGTCTAGGAAAGTTAAGGAGAGTGACACAAAAACGCCAAAAGTGGATTTAGAGTAGAAGGGCAGGAAGTTTTCTAATACATACACTCTTATAGTCTTTCACTCTTAAACTCTGTCTATATGAAAAACATATACGAGGTAGCCGATGCCAACAAAAGGAAAAGCGCAATTATAATTGTGCTGTTTGGGGTGTTTGTGAGTTTGGCTGTCTATGTTTTGAGCCAGGCAATGTCCGTTTATATGGGCTACGAACCTGGCGGACTTGGTGTAGTGGGAATAGCCTTCATAATTTCTGGATTGATGAGTTTCGGTGGCTATTATTATTCAGACAGAATTGTACTTGGTATTTCAGGAGCAAGACCCGCGGACAGAAAACTAGACTTTGAATTTTATACTGTGGCAGAAAATTTAAGTTTAGCGTCCGGTTTACCTAAACCAAGATTATATGTCATAAACGACACAGCTTTAAACGCTTTTGCAACAGGTAGAGACCCTGAGCATGCTGTAGTGTGTGCTACGCGTGGACTTCTAGATAATTTAGATAGAACTGAACTTGAAGGGGTTATTGCACACGAGCTAACCCACGTTAGAAATTACGATACTCGTCTCATGTCCGTTGTCGCAGTTCTAGTCGGAATTGTGGCACTTTTGGGGGATTGGTTTATGCGCATGAGCTGGTTTGGTAGAAGTCGCGATTCAGATCGCGATTCGGGCCAAATAGGAGCAATTTTTTTGGTACTCGGTTTTATTTTTGCTTTACTATCGCCATTTATAGCGCAGCTTATTCAACTAGCTATTTCGCGAAGGCGTGAGTTTATGGCAGACGCGGGCTCGGTTGCAATCACACGCCAGCCGGGTGGTCTTATATCGGCTTTGAAAAAGATTTCCGGAGATACGGAACCTTTAGAGGCTGCCAATAAGGCTACAGCTCACCTTTATATTTGCAATCCTTTCAAAGGTAAGGGCAAGTCGGCAGTCGGCTGGTTTGCTAGTTTATTTAACACCCATCCACCGATTGCAGAAAGAATTAGAGTTCTTCAAGAAATGAAATAATTGGCACTCTTGACATATGAGTGCTAATAAGGGAAAATAATTATTATGACTGACGATGCAAATAGTCCGCGTATAATTATCGATACTCCGAAAGAGGAAGGACCCTTTTTACCGAAATATACTCAAAATCTTACAAAACGTGCTTACGAAGGGAAACTTGATCCGGTTATCGGCCGCGATAATGAAATTCGTCGGGTTATGCAAATATTATCCCGCAGAACAAAGAATAATCCGGTTTTGATAGGGGACCCCGGAGTTGGTAAAACTGCAATTGCTGAAGGGCTAGCCCAGAGAATTGCTTCAAAAGACGTGCCGGATTCACTTAAAGACAAAGAATTGATGGTACTTGATATTGCGTCTATATTGGCTGGTGCTAAATTTAGGGGTGACTTCGAAGAAAGACTTAAAAATATAGTAAATGAAGTCGAAGAAGGGAGCGGAAAATATATTCTCTTTATCGACGAGCTTCATACTATTGTGGGTGCTGGAGCGGCAGAGGGTGCTGTCGATGCATCGAATATGTTAAAACCTCCACTTGCAAAAGGAACGCTCAGAATGATTGGTGCAACAACTGTTTCGGAATATCGCAAATATATCGAAAAAGACGCTGCCCTTGAAAGACGATTCCAACCAGTTTTTGTGGATGAACCATCTTTGGAAGACACCATTGCAATTTTGCGTGGTATTAAAGAAAAATATGAAGTTCATCATGGAATACGAATTACGGATGATGCTGTTATTTCTGCGGCTAAGTTATCTGATAGATATATAGCAGATAGATTTTTACCGGATAAAGCAATTGATTTAATTGATGAGGCGGCATCAGGACTAAAAATCGAAACTGAAAGCATGCCAAATGAGCTTGACATAAAGAAACGTAAAATTACGCAGCTTGAGATAGAGTTAACCGGGCTTAAAAGGGAGCATGGCGAAAAAGTTGGCGAAAAAAGAAAAGATATCGACAAAAAACTAAATCAGCTAAAAGCAGAGGTTGACGATTTGGAAAAGAAGTGGGATGACCAAAGAAAGATTATTAAAGAACTCCAAGATAGCCGGAAAAAAATAGATGAACTTAAAATTGAACTTGATAAGGCTGAGCGCAATGTCGACTTGAACAAAGCAGCGGAGTTAAAGTATGGCAAACTTCCCGATCTGGAGAAAAAAGTATTAAAACTAAAAGAGAATTGGGACGGCATACCAGAAAAGGACAAACTTTTGCGCGAAGAAGTAACAGATGAGGATATTGCAAAAGTAGTAGCCCGTTGGACTGGCGTTCCTGTTACAAAGCTTTTGGAAACTGAGTCACAAAGGCTTACC
>CAYTOP010000016.1:7624-11062 GCA_964439585.1 uncultured Gammaproteobacteria bacterium | reverse complement strand
AAGAGGAGGGAGTGAATGTAATAGCTCGTGCGATCCGCAGGAACCGGGCTGGTATATCAAACGTAAATGGTCCCATAGGAACCTTCTTATTTCTGGGTCCTACAGGTGTCGGGAAAACAGAGACCGCGAAAGCACTAGCAGAGTTTTTGTCGGGAAACGAGGATACTGTAATAAGAATTGATATAAGTGAATATCAAGAAGAGCATAGCATAGCCCGTCTTATTGGCGCCCCTCCAGGTTATGTTGGGTATGACGAAGGTGGCCAGCTTACGGAAGCCGTACGCCGCCATCCGTATTCTGTAGTGCTTTTAGATGAAATTGAGAAAGCACATCCTAGCGTTTTTAACACTCTTTTGCAGGTTTTTGATGATGGCAGGTTAACCGATGGTCAAGGTAGGGTGGTTGATTTTAAGAATACTATTATCATTATGACTTCAAACCTTGGAAGTGAAACTATTCGAGAGCATGCCGGTGATAAAGATACGGCCTTTGTAAAAGACGAAATAGACAGACTTTTACATAAAGCTTTTAGACCGGAATTTTTAAACAGGTTGAGCTCTTATGTCATCTATAATCCTCTTACCCACGAAGTTGTGGACAAGATAGTGCAAATCCAGCTTACAGGTGTTGCGAAGAGACTTAAAGAAAAAGACATCAAGCTAACTGTTTCACCAATGGCGAAACAATATTTAACCGACAAAGGTTTTGATCCTATTTTTGGCGCGAGGCCTTTAAAACGATTAATAGATAATGAGATATTGGACGAGATCGCTTTTAAGGTCATTGAGGGTACTATCGGAGAGGGTGACGAAGTTATGGTTGATACGAAAGAAAACAAAATTGATATTGAAGTTAAGTATAAAAATTAATTTGTCACTTACTGGCGATAATAAAGAACCTCCGAAGAGATACTATAGTAGTTCCCCACGCCAGATAAACCCACAAAGGTATGTTTGCTAGTAAAAGTTTATCAAAGGTGATTACAAATCCATTTATTTTTACAGTTGTAAGAATTAAAAAAACAATTATGCCGGCAGTTAACCACGCTATGTCCCAGAAGTTACTTAGAAAGACTAGATAAAATGCGAGAATTATGCCTGTAAAATAAGTTAAGAGAGTAGTATTCGGACTTAAAAAGATCAAAACAAAAAGCCAAATGACATAGGCTAAGTAAAAAACTATGATAGCCTTATCCTTTTTCATCAATTTTAGTGTATACCCAAAATGTCTTAATTTACATCCATAAAAATATTTTGGGGGATCAAAATCTCATTCTTGAGGTTTCCTCAAGAATGGGGAGTTTATAACAGCATTCAAGAAAACCCCGTCCTTCAGGGCGGGGATGAATTGAACGCTGATATGTCGTCCTCTTTAGGGATACCTCGCTCATAAGAGCTGGGAGGACGTTATCACAAAAAGTTTAAAATTTACTTGCCTTTGAGGGTTTTTTGCTAGTATGATATGCATTGATGGCCAAACTAAAACATTCTGACGTAGTACATGTCGCAAAACTTGCGAACTTACGGCTTTCTGAGGCTGAAATTACCAAGTTTACTAAGCAACTTAAAGATGTAATTGATTACATAGAGGACCTTGATAATGTGGAGACTTCTTTGGTTGAACCAACCAGTCAAACCACAGGTCTAACTAATATCACCAGGCAAGATAAAATTAATCCCAACTATATTTTGGATGTAGAGGCTGCGATTTCAGGCAAAGATGATACCCATAACAACTATTTTGTCGTCCCCATGCTTTTGACGAAAAGAAAGGATAGGTGAGATGAACATACCCTTAACACTTGCAGAGAATAAAGCCGGTTTGTTGAAAAAGAAATTTTCTGCAGTGGAACTTGTCGACGCTTATCTTGCGCGGATCAAAGTTTTCGATGAAAAGATAGGTAGTTTTTTGACTGTCACAGAAGATAAAGCGTATTCGGATGCTAAAAAGGTTGATAAAAAACTTGCTACTTTGGGCGAACTTGCTTTCAAGGAGAGTCAACTGCTGGGAGTTTGCATTGCACATAAAGATCTATTTCTCACTAAAGGCATAAGAACTACAGCCGCATCACAAGTATTAGCAAATTATTATCCAAGCTACTCTGCAACAGTTGTTAACAAGCTTGAAAACGCGGGTACAGTTCTTTTGGGGAAGACTAATTGTGATGCTTGGGCACATGGTGCCTCGGGGGAGAATTCTGATTTTAAGCCGACTAAAAATCCCTGGAATACTTCTTATGTTCCGGGTGGGTCTTCCTCAGGTTCAGCTGCTGCCGTTGCTGCGAATTTTAGCTTACTTGCAACAGGAACCGATACCGGTGGGTCAATACGTCAGCCTTCAAATTTTTGTTCTGTGGTGGGATTGAAGCCTACCTATGGTGCAGTATCACGCTATGGCATTATAGCTATGGCATCATCCTTAGACTCAATTGGGCATATGGCAAGAACTGTTGAGGATGTGGAGACTGTTTTTAATATAACTCGCGGAAAAGATGGTAAGGATGCTACTCTAAAAGATGATTATTTCGAAGTCAAGAAGGGTAAAAAATTAAAGCTGGGAGTTCCGAAAGAATATTTTTCAGAAGGTCTTGATAAGTCCGTAGAAAAAAACGTCAGAGAAGTAATTACGACTTACAAAAAGCTGGGGGTAGAAATTGTGGATATTAGTCTGCCACGAACTAAGAATGCTATCTCTGTTTACTATATAGTCATGCCTGCTGAAGTCTCATCCAACCTGGGTCGCTATGATGGCGTTCGATACGGAAATGTCAGGGACACCTTTGGAGATGAGGCAAAAAGAAGAATTATGCTGGGCACTTATGTTTTATCAGCTGGCTATTACGATGCATATTACCTGAAAGCTATGCAAGTCAGGTCACTGTTGATTAAAGAATTTGATGATGCGTTTAAAAAAGTTGACGCACTTATTGCTCCAGTGTCACCTACTCCACCTTTTAAGCTGGGTGAGAAAGCAAGCGATCCGCTTCAGATGTATCTTGCAGATACTTTGACAGTAGCTGCGAACTTAGCTGGTATTCCAGGGCTCGCTATTCCTTCTGGTTTTACTCAAAATAATTTACCCTTAGGCTTTCAACTTTTAGGTACTCGCTTTTCTGAATCAATTTTATTTCATCTTGGAAAAATGTACCAAAAGGAAGTTGATTGGAAGCCTGTGGTTGCAAGTTTATAATAAACAAATAATGCCTAAGAGGTATGTTTTTCTCGTCTTTCAGGCTCAAAAAGTTTGTTCTCTCCGAGTCTTAAACTTTTCTTGAGTCGGAGACGCTGCTGCTATTCACCCATGGATTGCTAGGTTTTACCGGTAGATCGAATAGGTAGCTTTAAACACTTCGTAATTAACAAGGTATGGAAGACTATAAACCGATCCTTAAAAACAAAAACTTTTTATATTTGTGGATCTCCCAAATTCTTTCTCAAT
>CAYTOP010000016.1:0-7614 GCA_964439585.1 uncultured Gammaproteobacteria bacterium | reverse complement strand
CTATTAACATAGTAAATTTCCTAATTCTTATAAAAATATATTCAGACACACACTCATCAATTGCTACATCGCTTTTGTGGGTTGCTTATGCTTTGCCTGCTATATTAATCGGGCCTTTTGCAGCTACGTCTGTTGATATGCTAAACAAAAAGAAGTTACTTGTTTTTACTAATCTTTTGCAGTCTGTGACTGTTTTTTCTTATATATTGTTTAGCAATAGTTCAGTTTTTCTTCTATATGGAATTGCTGTGGTTTATTCATTCCTGAACCAGTTTTATGTTCCTGCTGAACAATCGACGTTGCCGTCGGTCGTCCAAAAAGCTGCTTATCCGCTCGCAAACGGTCTTTTTATTATTACGCAACAGGGTGCTTTGGTTGTGGGTTTCGGGGTTGCTGGGTTGTTACTTCAACTCCTGGGCTTTGAGTATTCAATCCTTTTGTGTTCAGGGTTTTTGTTCTTGGCTTTTATAAGCGTTCTATTTCTTCCAGAGATGAAAACTAAAGATTTCATACCGGAGGACCTTGGGGATGCAGTTTTAAAGTTTTTCGATAGGATTGCCGAAGGCTACAGCTACATAAAAGACCATCGGTATGTACTAACACCTTTTTTACTTCTGCTATCTTTACAAGTAGCGTTGGTAATTGTGATGGTAAATGTTCCTATTTTTTCGACCGAAATATTAAATATTAATGTAAATCAAGCTGGGGCACTAATTGTCGTTCCCGCAGGTATCGGAGCAGCAATGGGTGCATTAACTTTTCCCAAAGCACTGAAACGTGGACTGAGGAAAAAAGTAGTTGTTGAAAACTCGATGCTTATTATGAGCTTATCTTTGTTGCTGTTTTCGTTTTTAATCCCAATGATGTTTGGTTTATATCGGGTAGTAACCGCAATGTTTGTTGCTGCAGCTTTAGGATTTGGCTTTATAGGTATTACGGTTCCAGCACAAACTTTTTTACAAGAAAAAACTCCTTTGGGTCTAAGAGGTAGGGTGTTTGGAAATTACGGATTTTTGGCAATTGTTGTTACTATATTTCCGGTTATTATTACTGGAACGATTACCGAACTCTTCGGACCGAAGTTTTTAATATTTACATTGTTTGTATTATCTTTGACAGGTCTTATAATAATAAAAAAGTACGGAGAGGAGTTTTTGAGAAATGGCAGTTAGTTACGAACCAATAATAGGATTAGAAGTCCATGTTGAGCTGGCAACGGTGAGCAAAATGTTTTGTGAATGTCCGGCAGACCATTTTGCAAAAGAGGCAAATACACAAGTGTGTCCTACATGCTTAGGTTTACCGGGAGCATTGCCATTTACCAATGCGAAAGCTTTAGAAGATACAATTAAATTTGGGCTCGCTTTTGATTGCTCAATAAATATGTTTTCAAAATTTGACAGGAAACATTATTTTTATCCGGACTTGCCTAAAGCTTATCAAATTAGCCAATATGATTTGCCACTATGCACAACTGGAATTTATAACTTAGAAAGCGGTAAGCAAATAACAATACGACGAATTCATTTGGAGGAGGACACTGGAAAATTAGTACACACGACTGTTGCGGGGAATAGAGTTTCGCTGGTGGATTATAACAGAAGTAGTGTTCCTCTGATGGAAATGGTTACAGATCCAGATTTTAGAAATACTGAAGATGTTGTCGATTTTCTAAAACAGGTTCAGCTCGTTGTACGGTACCTTGAAATTTCCGCTGCTGATATGGAAAAAGGCTCTATGCGACTAGAGGCCAATATTTCTATGAGAAAAGTGGGGGAAATTAAGTTGCCAAACTATAAAGTTGAACTTAAAAATATAAATTCATTCAGATTTTTGGAAAAGGCTATATCTGCCGAGTTAGTCAGACAAGAGCAACTTTTAATTAAAGGTAAAAAAATAATTCAAGAGACAAGGGGTTATGATGAGACCACAGCTACAACATTTTCGCAAAGAACAAAAGAGGAAGCCCAAGATTATAGATATTTTCCAGAACCAGATCTTGCTCCTCTTAGCTTTGAAGAAGCTTATATTACTAAATTAAAGAAGGATTTACCCGAACTACCAAGGGCTAAAAAAAAGCGGTTTGTTAAGCATTACAACATTCCGAAAAATTACGCTGATGTTTTGGTGGGTGACGTGGAGAGGGCAAATTATTTTGAAGAAGCGGTGAAGTTGACGAAAAAAGAAATTATATCTGCAAAGCTTTTGGCCGATTTGATGGTTAATAAAAATTTAGATAAAAAATATGAACAGCCAGCAAGTTTTGCAAGAAAAGTTTTAGAACTTGCAAAAGTAGAATATGCGACTGCGGGTGATGTGGCAAATGCTGTCAGTCAAGTTTTGTTAGAACAAACAAAGGCAGTTAAAGACTACGCAGAGGGGAAGGGTGAGGTTGTAGGTTTTTTAATAGGCATGACTCAGAAAAAGTTGCAAGGTAAAGGCGACCCAAAAACAGTCCGTGAAGTTCTTCTTAAGCTGTTGCAAAAATAATCCCTTGTAGTAATCTGTATTAGATGGAAGACATTGACGATCAGCACTCTGAACATGACGTAAAATATGGGGTGGTTCCTTACAAATCACTAAGGAGGCCGGATGATAGAAGTCGAGGTTATGCAAAAAAAAGATTTAATAAAGAGCAACAAAGAATTGGTGAGCTAACAGATGAAGCTGAAAAGGATACATTGACCGGTCTTTTGCGCGTTGGTGCTTTTCAATCTAGGGCAGAAGCAGCGATAGCTCACAGTAAAAGAACGGGTGAGCCTCTAACTTTATTTTGTACTGATATAGACAATTTTAAAAAAGACATAAATGATCCGTATGGGCAGTTGACCGGGGACGCTGTAATTCGTTTCGTGGCAGATGTGTTGACTGCTAGCACAAGAGAAACAGATTTTATAGGACGCATAGGTGGAGATGAAGATGCAGGTATACTAGTTAACGCAAGTCCGGAGTTTTTGGAAAAGTTTAGGGAAAGAGTTAGTCAGAATATAAAAGAGCGTAAAGAGACACTTGCTGATTTATTGCCTGAAGGTGTTGATATGAATAAGATACTTCCAAAAATTGGCGTAACGATTGGACTAGCCAGCTATGATGCCGCAGCGTCCCACAAGTCAAATCCTGATATCTATAAGGATTTGTTAAGCGCAGCCAATAGCGAAGTTCATGAACTTAAAAATGAAAAGAATGTAGGAAGATAAATATGGTGAAAAATTTTGTTCATCTTCATGTACACACTGAATATTCACTTCTTGATGGTTTGAGCAGGATTACGGAATTATTTAAGTATGTAAAGGAGCGCGACATGGATCAGTTGGCGATAACGGATCATGGTGTAATGTATGGTGCAATTGAATTTGTCCGTAAAGCTGAAAAAGCTGGTGTAAAACCAATAATCGGCATGGAAGCCTATACGACTAATGTTGACCTTAGAGAAAGACCCGAGAGGGGTAGATTCAAAAATAATCACCTACTGCTATTGGCCAAAGATGAAGAGGGTTATAAGAATTTGATGAAATTGACTTCAATAGCTCATCTAGAAGGTTATTATTATCGTCCAAGGTTTGATAGGAAAACTCTTGAAAAATATTCAAAAGGCTTAGTCTGTACATCAGCTTGTCCGGCGGGTGAAATTGCCCAAGCACTTATTAATGAAAGCTACGTTAAAGCCAAAGAAATAGCAAAATGGTTTGTTGATGTTTTTGGCAAAGATTATTATCTTGAAATTCAACGTCATCGCTATGCCGATTTTGTGGATGATATTTCCCAACAGCAACTCAAACAAGAAGTTAAAAAGTTGGCTGATAATGAAAAGCTTATAAACGATGGGATTGTGAAATTAAGCCGTGATATGGGAATTCCTTTGGTGGCGACCAATGACGTCCATTACATTAAACCGGGAGATGCAACAGCTCAAGATGCCCTAGTTTGTATTGCCACTGGTAAGACTGTCGACGACATTAAAAGAATGCGATTTATTGACACTCCTAGCTATTATGTTACATCACCTTCTGAAATGGCGGAGCTTTTTCCCGATTTTCCTGATGCCTTGGAAAATAGCGTAAAGATAGCAGATAAGTGTAATTTAGAGATTTCTACATTGGGAAAGTGGTTTTTTCCAAAATTTGAACTACCGGATAAACTAACCGCTGATGAGTATCTAAGAAAACTTGTGTTTGATAGGGTTGAACAGCGAATGGGTAAAGTAACAGCTGAAATAAAGGACCGGATTGAATTAGAGCTTGGAATAATTGGCAAAAAAGGTTACTCGCCATACTTTTTAATCGTCATGGACATGGTCAATTGGGCTAACGAGCAAGGTATTGTAACCAATACAAGAGGTTCTGCAGCAGGCTCGTTGGTTTCGTACATAATTGGAATTACTACCGTTGATCCTATTAAGTATTATTTACCGTTCGAGAGATTTTTAAACCCATATAGGCCGTCTCCGCCTGATATTGACTTGGATATTGCAGACGATAGACGTGAGGAGCTTATAAATTATATGCGAGAGCTTTATGGGGAGGAAAAGGTTGCACAAATATGTACGTTTGGTAGGATGTTGTCCCGAGCATCAGTCCGGGATGTCGCACGGGTCTTGGGTTATCCGTATGCAACAGGAGATAGAGTTGCCAAACTAATACCCCCCCCGAAGCAGGGTTTTCCGGTGGATATCCCCAAGGCGTTGGTGGAAAGTAGAGATTTAAAGGAGTTGTATGATACCGATAACGACGCCAAAAATGTTTTAGACCTTGCTCATCAAATTGAAGGCAATGCGCGGCATGTTTCCGTACATGCGGCTGGTGTTGTTATAGCCCCATCTGATATCGTTGAATTTACACCCGTACAAAAAGAGCCTTCCGGTGAAAAGATAATAACTCAATACGAAATGCATGCAAGTGAAGATGTGGGGTTAATTAAGTTTGATGTTTTAGGTATAAGGAATCTGTCAATTTTGGGGGCAGCTGTCGATAATGTAAAAACCACACTAGGTGTTGATGTCGATTTAAGAAATATTCCCTTGGACGATAAAAAGACATTTAAGATGCTAGGTAAAGGTGAAACCATGGGTGTTTTCCAACTATCTGGATCGGGCATGACACGCTATCTTGTAGATCTCAAACCTGAGAGGGTTGAAGACTTGATGGCGATGGTCGCTTTATATCGACCTGGTCCTATGGCAGTAATTCCTGAGTATATTGAAAGGAAAAGTAATCCAAAACTTGTTAAGTATCTGGACCCACGGATGGAAAAATTCTTGGGTAGTTCGTACGGCCTTATTGTATATCAGGACGATTTGCTTTTCTGTGCGCTGGAGCTTGCCGGCTATACATGGGAAGAGGCCGATAAATTTAGAAAAGCAGTAGGCAAAAAGATACCCGAGGAGATGGCGGCACAAAAGAATAAGTTTATCGCTGGTATTGTAACAAATGGCCAAACAAAGCATTTTGCTGAAGAACTATGGAAACTTTTTGAACCTTTCCAATCTTACGGCTTTAACAAGGCCCACGCTGCATCTTACGGCATTGTTGCGTATCAAACAGCGTACATGAAAGCAAATTATCCTGTGGAATTTATGTGCGCATTGTTGACTGCTGAAAGTAACGATACAGATAAAATATCATTGGCAATTAATGAATGCAAAAGAATAAAAATAAGGGTATTGCCTCCGGACATTAACTATAGTGAAATAGGTTTTTCTATAGTTGAAGACAAAAAGTCTTTGGACGGGAAAGCTATTAGATTTGGATTGAGTGCGATAAAGCATGTTGGTAACGCCGCAATTGAAGCTATTTTAGACGCGCGAAAGTCTGGTAAATTCAAATCGTTTACAGATTTTATTGCCAGAGCGGATAGCAGGAAGGTTAATAAGAAAGTATTAGAAAGTCTTATCAAGGTTGGTGCTTTATCTTCTTTTGGCAAACGGGCAGCGCTTTTATCATCCATGGACGATATTAGAACAAAAGTTGCACATTCAGCGACAAATACTAATCAGCAAGGATTGTTTAGTGATAGTGAACTAAAAAATAGCGCAACAAAAAGTTCAAGTGAATTACTGGCTGAAGTTGATGAATTTACCGAGGAGGAATTACAAAGCTTAGAGCGTGAATTATTGGGCTTATCTCTATCAGCAAAGCCAATTTCCGAGGTAATTGGTAACTTAGCCCACCTAGCTACGCACAAGATTCAAGATATATCTACCGAAGAACATTTGCATTCGTTGGTTAAAATCGCAGCAGTAGTTAGTGAAGTACGTGTGATAATTACTAAAACTTCAGGACAAGAAATGGCTTTTGTAAAGGTTCATGATGATACAGGTACCATTGATTTAGTGGTTTTTCCTAAACTTTACCAATCGACTAGAAACTTGTGGATAGACAACTTCCCGCTTTTGATAGCGGGTAAGGTTGATAGTCGTGATGAGAATATGTCGTTGATTGCAGAAACAATCGATACAACAACTACGGCGGAACTTAACGGAGAACAACTGTTTATTCGTGTTCCAACAAGCGCCACCTCGGAGCATCTTAAAAAATTAAAGACTTTGTTGTTGGCTAATTCTGGCAACCAAAAGGTTTCGTTAGTTTTTGAAGGCAAAGAACATGCTAAGATAAACTTGGGGATAACAATTTCTTGGAGTAGGCAGTTGGCAGTAGAAATAAATGAGGTTTTTAACACTCAAAACGGTATAGATTGAACTAACTCTTGAACGTGGTTGGGCGTGTGGTGTAAAATACCGTACTTACCTAAAATAGTTAATATGGCAATAAAATCTTCCTACAACAATACTGAATTTGGAGTTGGCGACGTCATTCGTGTTGTCCAAAAGATAACCGAGGGTGAAAAACAGAGAACCCAAGCTTTTGAAGGCGTTTTGATCGGTATAAAAGGTAGGGATAAACAAAGTATTACAGTTCGCAGGGTTGGAGCACAGCAAGTTGGCATCGAGAGGATATTTCCCCTTTCATCTCCTACACTGGAAAAGATAGAGGTAGTGCGTGCGGGCGGCAAGGGTATAAGACATGCAAAACTGTATTATTTAAGAGATAAGTCAAGAAAAGAGACTGAAAAGATCTACACCAGACATACTAAAAAAACTTCAGGGAAAAAATAACTGGCAAGCAATTGACATTTTCTCGTATAGTAAACATGTGGCAAACAACAAAAGCTTTGGTGAGTGGGGTGAAGATTACGCCGTTTTGTATTTAAAGCGTAAGGGCTACAAAATTATTAACCGAAATTTCTCTTCTCGCTTTGGAGAAATAGATATAATCGCAACGGAAGGTACCACATTGGTTTTTGTTGAAGTTAAGAGCCGTTACAGCAACAAATTTGGTGAACCGGTAGAAGCTGTAACACCTACAAAACTCAAAAAGATAATAATGACGGGTTATTATTACATCCAAAAAAACAAATTGAAGGCGCCTAAAATGCGGGTAGATGTGGTTTCGATTAATCGGGTAGGCAATAAAGTCAGATGCAAACTCATACAAGTTTATTGATATGCTCGAAGTTATTACATTAGTGTGCGGCCAATTAGCGACTAATTGCTATGTGGTGTATGACAAGCAGTCACTACAAACTCTAATTATCGATGCCGGCGATGATGGTGACTAT
>CAYTOP010000015.1:0-21273 GCA_964439585.1 uncultured Gammaproteobacteria bacterium | reverse complement strand
TCCTCCATTAAAAATGGAGTAACACTTGGCACCAACTGATATTCCAAAAACGCAGGAAGCCACCAATATGCTGACAAACCCGCGGCAAGCACCGCAATTCCTACCAATCCCCAGAAAATATTCCATCTTCTTTTGTTGATAAAGAGGAAAAGAACGCTAAAACCAGCTATCCAAAATGCTGACAATAGCCACAAATAATTATGAGCGATAATAAATAAAAAAAGCGCAAACGCAGCTAGTGCAATATTTCCTGTATTTGGCTTTTTTAAATAGCGAGAAAGTCCCCAAAAAACATATGGTAAAAGGGACAGTGCCAACGCTTCACCCATAGCTCCACGCACATAAATCTCCAAAGCTCGATAGGGTGTATACAGAAACAACACTGCGCCAACAATTGAAGCATATTTAGAAAAATATTCTCTCAGAAAAAGGTATATTCCAAAAACTGAAATTACCACGCTTACCAAAAAAACCAATTTGTAGCTAACTGTTAAGCTTCCTAAAAATGCATAAAAAAAGGCACCCAAGTAAAACGGTAATACGTAGTAAAAATTAAAAAGCGGATAACCATAGCCATATATAAAATCTGGACCAAGCCTTGGTGGTAGTTGCCCAGAAGTAAAAGCCCGATACATTTCGTAAATATCTGCAAGGTGGTGAGTATCATGAGGCTCGTAAAACCCTGGTACCAATAAAAAATAAATAGCTGGAACACATAATGCCAATAATATTAAAAATGTATGTTTGCTAAATATAGTTTTCATCTTTGTAATTTTTGCTCGGAAATAACCAGACCACCAATCAATATTGCAAATGATAAAACTGTAATCCAGTTGGCAAAACTTCTTATCGGTGTATCCGTAAACCTGCCGCGAACAATGTGTTTACCTGCCGGTAAGTTTACAGCAATAACCCCATGTGCCCCATTAATTTCTACTGGAACCTCTTTGTTGTTTACAATGACAACCCAATTGGGAAAATACATAACAGGGACAACAACCAAAGCATGGCTATATATATCAGCATCAAAACTAAATCTGTTAGTTTGTTTTGTAAAACTTGATATATCGCCAATTCCTGAAATAACTTTTGGTTGACTTGCCGCTTCTGCCGGTGGTGCTACTTCCGCGGTTTTTGGCAAATAGTCCAAAATCGCAGCCTTTTGCTGCAATTCCCAACCAACGCCTGTCAATTTATCTCCATCTCTAATTTCTCTGGAAAAATTACGTGGAGTAAAATAAGCCAAATTTAATCCAATAGTTAATACTATAAGTACAGCAATAACACCTTTCCGCAAAAATACATTAGGTACTGCCAAACTTCCACCGGCGAAAGACAAGAAAAAGATAACCAGACCTAAGAATCTCCACGGAAATTGAACAAAAGAGATTAACGGCAAATTCTCCCAAACAAAAAGAGATTTAGAATGTGTCAAAAAAGAACTAACAAGAAACAGCCCCAAAAGCCCTAGCACCAGAAAACCTTTGATGTTTTTTTTCAACACCCAACGAATTCCTACTACCAATTCGGGCACCGCCAGCAGCCAAAGTGGCCAGCCGACCTGGAAAGAAAGATCATCATACGGTCCAAAAATCGAAGGTCCGAATCCCCATTTCCTTTCAAGAAAGAGTTGCGTCAAAGTTACAAAATGAGCATGATAATCTGAATAGCCACCTATCAGATTATTTATCTGAACTAACAATTGTTCAAAAACTGCTGGCAAAAGGAAAAATGCGGCAAGGCCAATTCCAAGCAAACCAGAAAGTACAATGTTAATTATGCTTTTCCAAGATTTTTTGTACACAACCCAAAATCCTACCCATAAAAAAGAAAAGGGCGCATAAATAAGGCTGGAAATATTATGCGTTGCCAAAAGTGCAGCAAGAAAAATAGCTGACAATGCAAAATTCTTATAACTGGGTTTGTCAACAAGCCGATATAAGAAAAGCCATAAAAATGGAATCAGGGCAAGTGCAAAGCTTTCGGCTAATGCCCCTCTGACGAAAACATCAAGAGCGTGATAAGGTGCATAAACATACAAAACTGCCGATAATAAGCCGCCCAACCTACCCCAAAACTCTTTGCCCAAAAGGTACATCCCGATTGCACTTAATAGAATTGAAATAATAAAAAGCGACTTAACCGTTCCCAAGATAGATAAAGGAATTATCATTCTGAGAAACTGGCCTATATAGTAGGGCAGGGCACTGTAGAAATTAAACATTGCCTGACCATAACCATAAGCCATATCCGGAGACCACCTACATGGAATCTGGCCATCTACAAAACACCTACTCATCTCGTAAACTCGCATTACTTGCAGGTCGTCATGCATAATAAAATATCCATGGCCAAATAGATACCATGAAGCAGGCATTACCAGTCCCAGAAGTAATACGATTATCATTAGCTTTTTCATAAGTACTTTTTCTTTTTAATAAATACCGGAACAGCAATTAGTCCTGACAAGCTTAACAAGTTGGAAAACGTTCTTAGGGGAGTATCAGTTAATTTTGCTTCTAAAGCATGGTTCCCTTCAGGCAAATTTAGAGTAATAAGACCAAGATTATTATCATACGTAAACGACTCCTCTTTTCCATCCACAAATACTACCCAGGTAGGAAAATAAAATATTGGTAATTGAATGACTGCTGTAGGTGATGCCACTGTTAACTTCCACTTCTGCCAATTAGACCCTTTTGAGCCGTTTACTATTTGTACTTCACCGTCCGAAACCTCGGGCTTATCAGGTGCGACTGACGCGGGTGGCTTATCAGCATAAATTGGTAAATAATCATAAATGCTTATGGTTTGTTGTCTTTGCCATTCGGATCCAGAAAATTTTTCACTATCGGTTGTATTTATCCAAATTCTTGGAGTAAAGTAACTAGCATTTATAAATAATACGACCATTACAAAAAAGATTAATAACGTAATGGTAGTATTATTTCGTCTAGGAAAAAGCTTTGCAAATGCACCAGCTACCATGCTAAACAAGAATGTAGCAACTAACAAGAATCTCCAAGGAAACTGTACAAACGCAAGAAGGTGAATTCTATCCCACAAAAACTGCGATCGCGGATGGATCATAAAAAGAGCAAACCAACCCATAAGTGTTAAAAAGAAAGTCATTCTGGCTGCTTTTGTCTTTTTAAGAATATAAAGAAGAGTCACTGCAACAATTGGCAAAACCCATTGCAAAATCCCCACACCAAGCAACAGATCATCATACGGTCCTACTTCTGAAGTCCCATAGCCCCATTGTGTTTGAAAAAGTAACTGATTTATACCCACAAAGTGATTAATATAATTAAAATACCCCACAAGCAGTGTTTCTACATGCACGTATCTTTTTTCAAACCACGCGGGAAGCAAAAAAAATGCTGAAATTAAAAATCCCCATATAAAAGAAAAAACAAAATTTTTCAATTGTGAATAGCTGGTAGGGAAGTCTTTCTTGTTTGTAAAGACAAGAACGATCACCCACAAAATCAAAAATGGTACTAATATTAATGTGGTAATATTGTGCGACGTAAAGAGTGTAGCTAAACTGACTGCCAATCCCAATATTGCTTTTTTATTTCCATCCACCACCTGTTTTGAATATAAAAAAATAAAAGGCAAGATCGCAAAAGCCGCTATCTCCCCCACCGCTCCCCTAACGTACATATCGACCGCCCTGTATGGGGCATAAATATATATTAATGAAGAAATAAAACCGCCTACTTTACCCCAAAGTGCTTCACCCAACAAATACATACCAATAGCAGAAAGCACCACACTCAAAACAAAAAATGCCTTCACACTATCAAGATACGAAAATCCAATTAAATGAAATGCTTCCATGCTGTAGTATGGAAGTGGCGAATAGTAATTAAACTGAGGGTAGCCGTAACCATACCCCATATCAGGAACCCACCTACACGGGATTTGCCAGTCCGATACACACTTATCCAACTGCAGAAGTCGCATCGCCTGCATATCATCATGCATTGGAAAATATCCCGGTTTCAGAAGTTTAGAAAAAGCTGGCAGGGCCAGAATTAAAAGGAGAACGATATAGAATGCGCGGGACTTTTTTTCAATTATCTTCATTATACTTACCCAAAATGTAATTTAGTCTAACAACCAACAAGTCACGAAATGAAGTAAACGTATCCACACCCAAAACCACCCTACTTTCAGGTCGATTCTTCCAGCTAACCGGAACTTCTTTTATTTGGTAGCCAAACTTGTTGGCTAAAAATAAAATCTCTGCATCATATGACCATCGCTTAACGCGAGATAAACCAAATATTCTTTTTCCAGCTTCCCTAGTAAATCCTTTAAACCCACATGTAAAATCACGCAAATTAACTCCAGCAATTTTTCTTGTTAAATAAGTGAATACTCTTCCCATGCTTTCTCGCATTATTGGTTGATGAACCTCAATCTTAGATCCCTCTACCCTTCTTGAGCCAATCACCACCTCATAACCTTTTTGAAAATAACCTAGAAGATTATCAATATGGTTTAAGGGGACCGATAAGTCACTGTCCATAAAAATAATATATTCTCCAGTTGCTTCCTCAAAACCTTTTTTGAGCGCAGCACCCTTCCCTTGATTTTTTTCGAAAGTAATCAACTTTATACGCTTGGTCTTAATTTTTTTAACTTGCTTAGAAGTTTTATCCCGGCTTCCGTCATCAACAGCAACAATTTGCCAAGTATATTTCTTCTTGTCGAGATATGTCATAATTTTTCGAAGATTTTTCTTAATGATTTTTTCCTCGTTATATGCCGGTATGACAACTGAAAGAAAGATGTGTGATCCTTTAGATTTCATATTCGCAAATACATTTTAACGTATAATCGGGTTGTTTTATATATAATTGAAAAGATTCATATAAACACTATTACGAAGAGAACTTTTTAAACTCTCTGGGAATTATATAAGCGAGGAAAATGGAGGCACCCGCAAAATAACTTCTAACCATACTTTTTAATTGAAACACATCCGTATATTTTGATATCACGTCAGTTAATCCCATAACATTCCGAAGATCAGGAAACAAAGGGTTAAAAAGACCGTAGGTAAGAGAACTTTCAAAAAACAGCGTAATAACAAACCATGTCAAAAAAAGTGAAATGATTAAAAGCCCGTATTTATAGTTGAATTTTAAAAATACCCAAAATAGGAAAGGGGTTATCCACAAAAACCACTGTGGGTGGTAGTGGGTCACGGCAAAAATCAGCATTAAAACTAACAAAAAATAATATTCCGGACTAAGTTTTGTTTTTGCATAATAAAGATATAAATATATAGACGAAAGAATAATTAAAAATGGATAAACAACTTCAGATCCCGATACGTTCCAACCCATAAAAAGCATTTTTTGACTTTTCGGACTAAACAAAACCATTTGTCGAAAAGTCGATGACCCCAAGTATGGGGCAGAAATTGCAACAAAGGGTAATAACCCAAAAAGAAACAGTTTTAGTCTCTCTTTGAAATCTGCTGAAGAAAGGAGCACTAATGGTATCAACAAAAGCAACGGGTAAAGTTTATAACTACCCCCAATTCCCAATGCAAAAGCACTCCAGTAATAGCTTTTCTTTCTATACATGTAAAGTGCGAAAATTGTAAAAAAGGTTGGCAAGATATCAATTTGGCCAATCATAAAAGTTGCATACAGGGTTAGTGGATTGAACATCCACAATGCAAAAGCTGCTTTTTTCTTTTTTTCATCAAACAAACTCGCAAATAGAAAGGCTGCAGCAATATCAATAAATAGGTATGGCAGTTTGTAAAGAAAAAGATGCCACTCCAAAGTTGGAATTGCCAAAGCCGCAGGATTATTATTCCAGATCATTGGCATAAAATTTGGATCTGTGAACGGCCGAACAAGCAGTCTAAAAACCCCCAAAGTAAAGTAGGTTAGTGGTGGATAAATAAAAATGTCGTTTACCCCCATGCTTTTTACAAGTGGATTGTCTGGTGGTAATTTAGCGAAATAATTATACACATCAAGCCGGCCTTCGTAAGCGAAAAAGTACGCTGTTGAAGAGTGTCCCCACAGGTCAGGATGAAGCGTAATCGGCATTAAAACCAAACGGATCAAAACTCCAACAAACAGAAATTTAAACCACCACTTTTTCGACAAGCTCTTAAACATATTATTTGTTGGATGAAACAACCTTAACCTGTGTTAACTCTCGGAATCCGAATTTACCATGTTCCCTGCCAAAACCAGACATTTTACATCCTCCAAAAGGGTTGTATGGTTGGACATAACTTTCACCATTTATACTAACCATTCCTGCTTTTATCTGATGGGCAATATCTTTCGCCCTTCGAAGATCCTTGGTATAAACATATGACCCCAATCCATATACTGTGTCATTCGCTAACAAAATTGCCTCATTATCCTCTTCAAAGGTTATGACGGGAAGAACTGGACCAAAAACTTCTTCCTTCCACACAAGCATGTTTTTACGAATATTACTTAATATTGTTGGTTCAAAAAAATAGCCGTTCAAACTATTTATCTTTTTTCCACCCACCACCACTTTTGCTCCCTTTCTTGTTGCATCTTCAACCTGATGGCTCAATCTGTTAAATTGTTTTTCAGAAACTAAAGGGCCAATTTCTATGTCTTCGTTCAGCGCGTTCCCAACTTTTATTTTGGCTAGTTTCTCTTTCAATAAAGTTACTAACTTATCAGCAACATCTTTATGAATTATTAGCCGCTTCAGACCGTCGCACGTTTGTCCGCAATTTCCATAACGGTTAAAATATATATTTTCCGTAGCTAACTGCAGGTCAGCATCTTCAAAAACAATACCTGGAGCAGAACCCCCCAGCTCTAAAGTAAGGCCTATGAATTTCTTCGCGGCGACTTTGTACAAGTATCGACCGATCTCAGTACTGCCCGTAAAGGCTATAAAATCAATATCTCCGCTTACAAGCAACTTACCCACGTTCCCATCCCCGTATACTTCCTGGAACACTCCATTGGGTAAATGCTTTGTAAATATTTCCTCTATCATTTTTCCAAATAACGGGTTCTCCTCGGATGTCTTATACACAACAGTGTTGCCACAAACCAAACTTTGACCTACAGCCCAAATCACGTTTGACGTGGGATAATTCCATGGAGTTATAGCTGCAACAACTCCTCTGGGTTCGTAATAAACTCTGTGAACTACCTTGTCATCTTCATATGTCACTTCAGGAGAAAGATACTTCGCAGCGTTTTCCAAATACCACTTAAAATAGTGCAATGCATCCGATATGTCATATTTACTGTCTGTTATGGGCATGCCCATTTCCTTCGTTGCAAGTATTGCCAATTCATCTTTTGTCTTTTCAATCTCGTTGACAACTTTGGAAAGTAATTCAATTCTTTTATTTAATTCCAAATATCCCCAACTACTAAACGCGGTTTTTGCTTTAGCTATCTTTGTCAAAACTTGTTTTTTGGTTGTTATAGCAACCTCACCAAGTTTTTCCTTGGTTGAAGGATTCACGGATATAAGTTTAGTCATTGTTGTTGTCTTCTACTTCAAACAAATATAAATTTTCCCTTGGGCCTAGTGTATTGTACTCCCGCGTACCAGGTTTTCGGAAGGCTTTTGCATACGATGCAAGCAATTTAAGTCCGATGTTTTCGGGGTTTGTATTAAGTCGCGAAGAATTTATTACTAAAAAAACTGTATCTCCCGCATCTTTGGCGGATTTAAGACTGTCCGGAAGTTTCGTTAGATTTAAACCTACTCCGATAACTGTTATTTCCGGATAACTATTTAGATAAATTTCCAAGCCATCGGGAAGCGTACCAAAATAACCCTCCGTTCCCACGATTATTTTTTCGTCCTGTTTAGACTTATGAAAGTTGATAATATATTCAGACGCCTCTTTTATTCCTGTGCCCGCAGTCCACTCTTCCAAATACCCTGATCTCTCGCCAACGGGAAGTGGTGCAGCATTAATATTTGTTAACAAGAGAAAATCAATATAAATGGCGTGGACTACAAAAATAACCAGAAAAGCCTTTATGAAGTTCTTATATTTTTTGGAAAGAAGAGTCGATGCAGCAATAATAAAAATAAACGGAAGCGAGAAAAAAATATATCTTGCAGTAAATACTTTGCCGTATTCTGCTGAAATAAAAATAGGGACAAAGGCCCATATTATTAAAAATAATATTTCTTTCTTAAATTTTTTAAAATTAATAAAAATACCAGCTACAATTAATAAAATTAGTATCCCTGGTCCTAAAAGCCATAGCCAATTTATCGCTTTTTCTACGAAGGGAACTAACGGATCAAGTGGACGCTGGAAAATGTGACTAAGTGGATAGATATAATCAGCATTTCTTGAATTTAACATCTGGAAATTGGGCCCCAACCGCATAATATTTTGCATTGCGAAGCCAATAAAATACGTGGGAATTAATAAACTTATCGATTTAATCAAATGAAGTAATTTACCTGATAAATTTTTAGGCCATAAAGACAATAAAATTACAGAAGGCAAAAGAAGCGCAAAGTAAATACCCGGTGATTTTGTAAGTAATGCCCCACCTAACGCAAATCCAGCAAGCATCGCAAAATCTAATCTTCTAGTTTTTATCGCAGCTGTTGCCAAAAAAACGGTCCAAACCCCAAACATCGCAAGCATCGCGTCAACCAAAGCCATTGAATCAAAAAATAACGAAAATGGAGATAGTGTATAGATTAACCCTGCAATTAAAGTTACTTTTTTTGCTTGAAATAAATATTGAGTAAGTAATAAAACTCCCAAGATTGTGCCGAGTCCGCAAAAAACAGAAAAAAGTCCGAGTAAACTTTCAAAAATGGCATTAAAGCCCACATATACAAAGGTTGCTTGCCGTCAGAAAGCGATACAAAACGTAGTGTCGGATCAGCTCGCATTATTTGCACCCAACGAATATAAATAGCTTCATCACCAAAAATTGGGGTTTGGCCGTTTTTTATGTTTAGTAATCTTAAAAAAAATGCTAAAGCCAAAATACCTAATGCTAGCATTATTGTTTTTCCCCAGTTTGCATACAATTTATCTATCTTTATCATCTTCACACCTTCAATTTTCTAAAATGCTATAAATACTTTGCAAGACCTTTAAGGTTCATACGCACCCCGCAGATCGTTTAACCTAACCCTAGCAACTTGCAAAAGCATCTCATACGACTCTTTAACATAGCGCTGTAAGCTGTTACCCTTACCTGTGCTTTCATCTTTACCCTCCCAATCAACTTTTATTTCGATTATTGCATAACCCATTTTTTTAATAATATGTAAAAGTTCGACATCAAAAGATGTAACTTTCCATCCACTTACGCTCTTGCCTAAAGTTTTAAAAAATTCTAGTTTAGGAAAAGCCTTTAGTAACACCTTTCTGTCAAATAATTTAAACCCGCATTGAGTATCGTTAATTTCCGGTAAAATCATTGACTTTCTTAAGCTCATAAAAACAGCTGCACCCAATCTCCTATATAAAGGAAAATTTTTCCTCGAGAGACCCCTTGAACCGATCACCACTTTATGTCCACTTTCTGCACCAGAAATCAATTTGGCCAATTGATCAATGGGGGTAGATTGATCCATATCTGTAAATAGAACGTATTTTCCCCTAGCTTTTTTTATGCCATACCATAATGCTGACGGTTTTCCTTCGTGTGAGTTTTCGAGCAAACTAAAGCCCTTAACATGTTTGACTACCTTTTTTACAAGTGCTAGACTGCCGTCGCTGCTGCCATCATCGGAAACAATTACTTCCCAAGAAAAATCTTGCTTTTTTAAATAACCATAAACATCCGCCAACACTCCTCTCTGGATATTCTCTGCTTCGTTATAGGAAGGAATAATTACAGTCAAAAAAATGCTTTTCATGTATTTTATTGTGTAAGACCCCACATGGGATCAGTTATATTGGAATTTTCGCCTGCACAACTTTGGTCTACTGCTTCTTTAGTATAACTTGCGAAGTTGGGGTAAATAAGTCCCAGAGCACCAAAAGTTTTATCGACCTTAAACATGTCATTTAAAGGATAAACTATTGTATAGACCGGACTGCCACTGTCAGGGTGATTAACATGCAGGCCATAAAGCCAGAAAAAATAACGATAACCCAAGTTGTACCCCGGATCTGTTATATATGAAATAGCAAAACATGGATAACCATGTTTTCGCATATCATCTTTAATCTCATAAACTAGCGCCTTCTTTTCCACATACCCACTTGCATTAATATTTATCGTAAAAAATTTGTTTAGATTAAACACCAAAAACATACCGACGACAATTGCTCCCCAATGTGCGAGATCTTTGCTTTTAAGAAGAGTTGTAATAAAAAGCGAGGCGATAATTATAAAAACAATCATCGTGCCATTTAAATAATATTCGGAGACAATCTTGGAGTAGGTTGCAAAAAAGGTGATAAACAATGCTATCCACAGTAAAAAAATAGTAAACCAAAACTTAGTTATCTTTTTCCCCAGTTTTAGCAAAACAAAAACAGCCAACAGGAAAAATAGAACTTTACCATAAGAAAAGTAGTCAAGATTGCCCATAAAAAGCCCATAGACATCTTTTGACATTAAATAAATCACACGAATTAATTTGTCATACCCCATAACGACATCATGTTGATTAGTAGTAAGCGAGGCAATAATTGCCTTTGTCTGAATAAAATTATGTTTTATTTCGAATAAGATTAGTGGCAATGAAAGGGCCGCGGTTGTTCCAAGATAAACGCCCATTTCTCTTTTATTAGCTTTCCTACTAGTCAAAATAATAGCTATTGGTATCAAGGGCAATGTCAAAATCAGAGCAAAGTTCAAGTGCCAGATAAGCGCAGTAAGAATTCCAAAAACTAACATCGCTTTCTTTGTCTTTTTTTCAACCAGAAGTTGCAATCCAAAAATAAACCATACAGTCCAAAGAATTACCGGCATTGTGGGTACAACTTCCCGATCATTAAAAACCATATAAAATGACGCAGAATAGATAAGTGTGGAAATGAGGGCTTCCAACTGGCCAAAAGTTCTACCAACCACGTAGTATACGCTAATAAGTGAGATAATCCCCAACAGTGTAACCAACCATACTCCACCTATCGGATCAAATTTTGCAAGTAAATAAAAAGGAATAGACAGGTAGTAGTAAAATGGGCCGATAAACACACCAGCCGTAGAAGTTTCTTGGCCAATTAGTCTTAGATGTCCATTTACCAACACATCACGGATAAACCAGCCAGTCAATTCTTGATCATGGCCATACAAAAATAATTCTTGGGCTTTATATATCCGCAAAAAAAAGCCAATTAGCAATATGGCCATAAAATAGATGGTGTATTTGTTACGAAAAATTTCCTTTACTTTTTTCATCATAGATGCGGTTATTTTTGCCTTTTTTCTACAGTTATCTGACCAAATTTTTCGGAAGCAATTTCTTTCGAGCTTTGCTCGATGTTTGTCATCCACTCAATAAACCTGTCTGTATGGACGTTTTCCGGCTCATACAATGTATAAAAGATACTAGTTTCTCTATCGGTTTTTCCACACATACTAGTTCCACATTTAATCGTTCCGCGCCACAAAAAAAGATAATCATATGCGTACGGGATAACAGGAGGCACATAAATTGTCGCATTAAATTTCTCATAAGTTTTCAGAGCATCATCATAAATCCAGTCAACTGCATAAACTTCATCTGAAAGCGATATAGGCCTGGTTTGATGATTCGCTGTCAAGTAATTGCGGATAGCGGGTAAGTTGCTTTTAAAAAAAGCGAGCAAAAATAATGCCACGACCAGAAAGCCCCATTTTCTTTTTAACAACTCACCCATCCCAATTGCGAAAAGCAGAACGATCGGGAGATAATATCCGGTTAAATAATAATCATAAATGTTGCCGTAATTCCCCTGAAAGAGATAATACGAAACAATTGGGACCAGAAGGAAAATAGAAAACAAAATAACTATTGTCTTTTTAGATCTTGATGGCAGAATAAACAGCATCGACAGTGATATCGTATAATAAATCAGCACTCTCCTACTTGTTTCAACCAAAATTCTTGATGCAAAAACACGCCAAATTAGCTTACTTCTTTCAGCGATAATAAAATCTGTCAATCCTTGACCAAAAGCTTTTTCGTTTATAAAAAGACTGCCAAAATTTGCAAGTAGTATGTTGTCATGTCTGAAATTAAAAATAAGTTGCGGAACCAAGGTTGCTAAAAAGATTAAACCAGCAGTAAGTATATATTTAAACTTTGGGATTTTTTTCCATTGCCACAAACAAAATATAATAAAAATAGGAATGTAAAAGACAGCACTTGCCGACTCAAATTGCATAGAAAGGCCAATCATAAGAACTGCTGTAATCCACCAACCGTACAATTTCGAATTATTAGAAGCTATTTCCCACAAAGACCACAAATAAACAATACTTGTTAAAAGGACGGGCGTGGGATTCGACAACCATCGACTAGCCGTAAAAATTGAATAAGAAAACGAGGCAATTATTGCAGCAATTATGCCGGCTGCTCGACTATGCATCCTAGCCCCAACAACATAAAGAAGTAATATTGCAACAACTGATAAAAAAGCCAGAAAAACTGCAGGATAAACCGGATTGCCCCGACCGATTAAGTAAAATGGCGCTATTAAATAGTAATATAATGGTCCCAAATAAATGCCTTTGAGTCCCGTTATGGGCCCAATTAAAAATGGTTTGTAATTATGCCACAAATCCCAGATAACTAAAGCATCCCTTCCTTGATCGTAATAGAAGCCCATCAAATCAAATGTTCGATAAACGCGAATCACAAATGCTGCTATCAACAACAAAAAAAGGGTCGTATACGTCAATTTATGCCTAGAAACTTCGGTCTTGGAAGAATTGAGTATTTGTGTCCAATATTTTTTCATTTAACACGGATATTGAAAGAAATAAGTTTATCCTTACCGTCAAACTTACTAGTTCCCAAAAATAATTCACCTTTTTTAATCTCAAGTATTTTGTCTATCATGGGCTTTGTATCTTCCAGCAATTTTATTTCGCCCAGTTCCGATAATGGCACCCAAACTGGTTCCCCTTCACGAGAATTTACTACTTTTGAAGTCATGGTCGTGCTTTTGGTAACAAAAAGCATCACATCTTTACCAAAAAATCCAGTAACATGGATGACTCCTGCAAGACCAGTGTCTTTGACTCTTAAACCGGTTTCTTCGTATATTTCACGATTAGCACAGGAGACAACATCTTCACCCTTTTCTATGTGCCCCCCAGGTGGCTCATAAAAGCCATACCAATCTTTTTTAGCGCTGGATTTTAAAAGCAAAACCTCATTACCTTTAAAAACAAAACACAAAACTCTTGGCACAACTACATGTCTCTTTTCCCTTTTCATTTAATTTCTGGATACCTGTCAGCGTTTGATTTGTAGTACGTAACCCACTCGTCATCTTTTTTTAACTCGACGTGCGATATATAATGGCGTTTTTTAAACGAACCAGCTTTTTTATTTTTTTCTCTTTGAAGATTTTTGAGCTCCTTTTTCGAAATACCCAATACATCTATTAAATTGTCCAATACTTCCTGAACATCGGCAATTTCCTTTACTAATTCTCGCTTATCTTTCAATGGTAACTCTTGGGCTTCTTCAATAAGTTTCCGTTTTAATTCTTTAATATATTTGTGTTTACTTAAAGTTCGAAATTTAGGTTTTCCACCAGACTTTTTGATCCCTTCAACAATTTTATCCCGCACCAATTTCTCAAATTTAAATTTTTTCATTTTTTTGCGTACTCATTTACTACATCTAGCAGTTTTTTTATTGCCTCTTTATACGGCATTCCTTCAATTTTCGCTCCAGATGCAGCGACATGCCCACCACCACCCAAAGCTTCTGCAATCTTTGATGTATCAAAGCCATCCCTGGAACGAAAACTTACTGAGAGCTTGCCTGGCTCAGTCTCGAGTGCCATAAAACCAAATCTGGTTCCTTTTGTCGTTTGAGCGAAAAGATCAACTGCTGAGTCTTTTGCATTATCAGGCTTCCCGTACTTAACATATGTCTTATACGGCAAAACCACATAAACGTACTTATATTTCTTATTTATTTTTTTATTTTTTAAATTCTCGCCCCAAAATTTTAAAAGCATATAATCACTGTTACGATAAAGATTTGAAACAATTAGATCTTTGTTTGCCCCGTTTTTTATAAGCTGATATAAAGTTTCAAATGTTGATGCAGTGGTATTTGGATAACGCAATAATCCAGTATCTCCTATAATCGCGGTTAAAAGTGATGTTGAAACGTTTTCATCAAGATCCAAGTTCCAATCTTCAAAAATCTTATACATCATTTCGCCGACAGATGAAGCATTCTTGTCTACCAAATTTATTTTTCCAAAGTCAGTGTTTGTTGCATGGTGGTCAACAACGATGCAGGGTAGGTCTGGTAGTCCAACATCCATACTTCCTGTTACCATGTCGAAACTTGAAGAGTCCATACATATAAAAAGATCGAAATCTGAAAATCTGAATGTGTTAAAATCTACGGCTTTTATTATCTGATTATAACCTTTCAAAAATGATACTACTTCATAAAGTTTTTCACTTGGACAAATTACTACAACTTCTTTACGCATGTTCTCCAATACCTTTTTCATCGCTAGAGCAGAGCCTATAGAATCAGGATCGGGTCCCCTATGGCAATTTAGAATAATTCTATTTGCCTTTTTTATCTCAGTTAAAATTGCTTGTGATTGTCCGTAATTCATTCTGAATGGATAAGTTTATAAACAGTTGTTCCCTCGATTTGCCAAACGCCTTCGATGTTGCTCCAACCAAAATTGGCTACTTCCGTTTTTGGGTTATGAGTCGGATCGCACTTTTCAGAAGGTAATTCGCAAACAACGTACAGCTGGTTTGTTATTGTCTCGTCCGCCCTTTGAGCATCGATAATAACTATTGGCGCATTCCAACGCTCAAGAAAATATTGATACGCGCCTTCGTAATTCCGCTCAGCTATTACTGCGAGGTTGAATTTCTCACTTCCTGTTTGCTGCACAATAAAGTTCGCCACCGTCTCTGATCTTTGCAATTGCCTATTTGGGGGGTATTTTAGCTGATTGTTCGCCAAATTCACATATAGGGCATACATGATAAAAATCGCTAAAATAGTCTTCCACACTTTGCCAAAATTATTGTAAATATAACTTGTCAGTCCACCAACAAGTAAAAAAGGCGCCGGAAAGAAAAAGCCAAAGTAATGATCATAAATATGCTGCTTGTAAAGGGTGAGTCCAAGATGTGCAAAAAATAACCAAGTAAAAAGAATAAAGAAAGGAGCATAATAGCTTGAAGTTATTTTGTCATATAAATATTTCCAGTACGTTTTGTCAGCTAAGTTAATTTTCTTTTTGGAAAAAAAGTATTCCCCACTCATCCATAAAAAGATATATAAAGCACCGTAAATATAAAGCCAAGTTAGATTTTCGCTTTTTGCACCCAGTAATGATCCTGTTGTCTCATTTGCTATCTCGGGCAATTTTTCAAGACCGGACCAAGGTTTCGCTGACACCGTAGTTTGTCTTTGTGTAAAGAAATCCTTCATAGCAGCGAAATTTCGCCAATCATGACGAGCGTCAAAGATAACTAAAGGACTCATGAGAACTGAAAAAAGCAACAGTCCTATAAATGATTGTTTTATTAAACTTTTAATTTCTAATTTTGAATTTTTAATTGTTAAATACGTAAGAAGCCAAAACAAACCAATAACTGGTACGAGCAACAATCCTAGATAGTGAGATTGCAATACAAAACCCATCGATACTCCGGTTACGATGAGCCATCTATAATTTAATTTTTTCCACACTTTCCACACCGAATAAATTGTCAAAAGTGCAAAAAATGGCATAATGTTTGGATTCCAAGAGGATCTGGAGTAAGTAGTAATGGTTGGTGCAATTGCATAAAGTAACGCGGCAACTAATGCGGCTAATTTACCAAACCATTCGCGCGCAACAAACCATACAAAAAATACTGTTGTAACTCCCAAAAGGGCAATCATTACCGCAGGACCAACTGGCGAAAAGTTCGCAAGAAGAAGGGCGGGTGCCATCATGTAGTAGTAAATCGGCCCCAAGTACATATTGCCAATTGATGTTCCCGGACCAACAAGAATAATATCAAAATCCACAAGAAGTCGTCGGACGATTATTACATCACGGCCTTCATCCCCCAAAAATGTCATATATTGATCAATTTTATAAAGCCGCAAAAAGGATGCTGCGACCAAGATTAAGCTGATTGCCAATGCCTCATTCTTGTTGTTTACCATCCAACTTTTAATTTTTGAAATACTATTTTTTATCATGCTAACCATAATTTAATTCTTAATTTAAGAAGATCGATAAAACTTTTTAAGATTACATTCAAATGCCTTCCCGTTCCTGTACCAGCTTTTCTTGCAAAATGTGTTACCGGAATTTCCACAATCTTAAATCCTGCAGTTTTTGCTTTTACTAGAAACTCGCTGGAAATAAACGCGCCGCGTTCTGATTCTAGTTTTGGGATTGTATCAATCACAGTTTTCCTAACAAACTTAAATCCGCAATCAATATCCTTAACCTTAAGACTAAACAATAGAAAAACTACTAGCTCCCAAATCTTTGATGTGACAATTTTGAACTTTGAGACCTTACGCTTTTTGTAATAACCAATTACAACATCAGCCTCTGTCTGCCTTTGCTTTTTAATAAAATCGGTAATTTCAGAAAAATCAAACTGGCCATCAGCATCAGTAAAAGCGATCCAATCATACTTTGCATTGTAAAAACCACTTTTGAATGCAGCGCCATATCCACGGTTTATGGTGTGGTGTATAACTTTAATCCTTTTATCTGTCTTTGCTAACTTTTTTGCAACTTCTAAAGTTTTATCTTTGGAGCCATCATTAATTATTAATATCTCCCAGTTGCCAACAATCTCTTGTAAGACTTTCTTAGCTTGCTTTACTACATCGACAATACTATTTTCTTCGTTATAAGCAGGAAAGAACACGGAAAGTTCATTAATTTTAATAGCCACGCCTAAATTTTATACTAAATCAACTTTAAATTGTACTCGAGTAGGGCGTATAACACTTAGAGGTAAAAAGAGTGATATTATATAAAGGAAATGGATATATATTACCGCAATTTCTTTTTTACAAAACGCATTAAAAAGTTTCTATAAACATCATCTGTAGTAACAATACCCACAAGCTTGCCATCATCGATGACAGGCAGTCGCCGAATAGCATGAATCAGAAAAAGAGAACAAGCAGTGAGCACATTTTCAGTCGGCTCAATCGAAATGACTTCTTTTGTCATTAAGTTTTTCGCTTTAAAATTTTTAATCTTTTTTGCGTTGTCTTCTATATTTTTATAGTTCATAAAATAATCAACATTTTTATAAAATTCCATTTCTGTGGGGAAAAGTCTGAAAAACAAATCCTTCTCAGAGATAACTCCAATAACCCTGCCTCTTTTATTTACAACAGGAACCCCGGATATTTTTTCCTTAATTAGTAATTTTACAATATGCGAAAATGGAGCAGACGGAGAAACTGTAGAAACCCTTGTGGTCATTACTTCGCTGACCAGCATTTGATGTATTATAACATACTGTTAAATCGGTACTTAGAAAATAACTTTTACAACCCATCTTCCAGATGGGGCTGTGGAGGCGTTTGACGAAGTCAAACATGATTTCAAAACTTTACAATGCGCAAGCAGTACCAAGCTTGGCTTTAGACGTAGTCGGAAGCTCTGCTTACAAGGTTTTGAAATAGCCTCTAGAAGAGAAACAAACTTCTGCTTCAGACAATAGTTTTCTTTCGGCGCCTAACTATTTTCAAGTCTACCAGACTTTTCCTCAGTTGATAGAGTGCCATGTTCTTTTCCTCACCTGCAATACCTTTTGCGAGTAATTCTTTAGCTTCTTTTTTGGCTTCCAGAGCGCGTTCTTCTGATATTTCATCGGATGCGGAAACATCCTCAATAAGCAATTTGCCTGCTCCACCCTGAAAGGCAAATACCCCCTTACCAATAGAAAAATGGTTTGTTTTGCTGTCTGGTAATTTGAGTACCACCTCACCTGTGGTCAGCGGTGTCACGAATGCCATATGTTTTGCCAAAGCGGTGAATTCACCCGATACACCAGGCAGTGTAACTTCTACTACCTCACCGGTAAAAACTGGTCCAGCAATACTTACAACTTCCAGTTGAAAATTCATACAATTACCTTTTACTTTCTGACTTTAACTTCATCTATTGTTCCAACCATATAGAAATCTTGTTCGTTTGCTTCATCGAACTTTCCATCAAGAATTTGAGCAAAACCATCAACTGTATCTTCTATTGATACGTATTTCCCGTCTCTTCCAGTAAAAGCAGATGCTACAAACATTGGCTGTGTTAAAAACCTTTGGATCTTGCGAGCTCTGCTTACTACAAGTTTATCTTCATCTGAAAGTTCTTCCACTCCAAGGATGGCAATTATATCTTGGAGCTCTTTATATCTTTGTAACACTCTTTGTACACGTCTTGCGACATCATAGTGTGTTTCACCCACAATTTCCGGATCTAGCGCTTTGGAGGTCGATGTGAGCGGATCGACAGCAGGATATAAGCCTTGCTCAGCTAGCAACCTTTCAAGAGCAACAGAAGCGTCCAAGTGAGCAAAGGTCGCGACAGGTGCGGGGTCAGTATAATCATCAGCTGGAACGTAAACGGCCTGAACAGAAGTAATAGAACCTTTATAAGTCGAGGATATTCTTTCCTGAAGTTGTGCCATTTCTGTTGCAAGCGTTGGCTGATAACCCACCGCTGACGGAATTCTACCCAAAAGCGCGGAAACTTCACTTCCTGCTTGAGCAAAGCGGAAAATATTATCGATAAAAAGAAGCAGATCCTGGTTTTCAACATCTCTAAAATACTCAGCCATTGTAAGCGCCGTCAAGGCAACTCTAAATCTATTTGAAGGTGGCTCATTCATCTGACCATAGACTAAGACTGCTTTATCCAAAACTTTCGACTCTTTCATTTCGCGGAGTAAGTCGTTGCCTTCACGCGAGCGTTCTCCAACACCTGCAAATACTGAATAGCCCCCATGTTCTTTTGCCACATTATGAATAAGCTCCATAATAATTACCGTTTTACCAACTCCCGCTCCACCAAATGCAGCAACTTTTCCGCCCTTCACAAAAGGACACATTAAATCAATAACCTTTATCCCCGTCTCAAAAACCTCTGGAGTAGTTTTTTGTTCAACCAACTCAGGAGCTGCTCTATGAATCGGTAGTTTCTCTGACGTTATTACTTTACCTTTTTTGTCCACTGGTTCACCCAAGACATTAAAAACCCGACCCAAAGTCTTTTTCCCAACCGGCACCTCAATCGGTGCACCCGTATCATAAACGAGTAAACCTCTTTTCAAACCCTCTGCTGGTCCTAAGACAAGCGTCCTCACAAGTCCCCCTTCAAGATGCTGTTGAACTTCTGCAGTTAGGTTCCTGCCACCAGGGTCCAAAACAACAGCATGGTTAATCCTTGGTAAGTCACCACTAAACTTAACATCGACGACTGGTCCAACAATTTGAACTATTTTACCTGATTTAGCATTTTTCATAACTAATCACTAAGTGCAGCTTGAGCTGTTGTAATATCGCTTATTTCTGTTGTTATCAAACTTTGACGGGATTTATTGTACTCCAAGGACAATGCGTCCGATAACTCACTTGCATTGTCAGATGCATTTTTCATTGCTATCATTCTTGCCGAGTGTTCAGACGCGTCAGCTTCATAAATGCTTTCTGTAATTAAAATCTCGAGATAGTAAGGCAATAAGTCTTTTAGGACAGTGACAGCATTAGGCTCATAATAATAATTTACATTGGTCCTATCAGTAACTTTTTCAGTACCATTCGACTTCTCTATCAGTTCAAAAACTTTACCAGGTTCTTGGCTTTCAAGCTCTTCCTTGGTAATTGGAAGTAACTTTTTTATGACCGGCTCTTGGTTTAAAGCATTCACAAAATTGTTGTACACAACATTTACCTCGTCGTATTTGCCTTCAGTAAAACCGTCAATAATAAATCGAGTAAGAGCACTTACGTTCCCTTGTAAATTCTTGTTATCTGAGTAGTCCGCTTCAAGTTTTCCATGCCGGGCAGCAAATGCTCTCCCCTTTTTCCCAATGGTAACAAAACTATGATTAGCAACTTTTGCCGACAAACGGTCCGACAATTCATGTAAAAGATTGGTGTTGAGGCTTCCAGCCAGTCCACGATTGGTAGTAATTAAGATAAAAAGATCATTAGCAATTTTCAAAGGTCGTCTCATTAATGCAATTTCGGAAGCTTCGCTATCATCTGCTAAATTAGCAATTAACTCATAAATTGTGCGGGCGTACGGCTTTGCGGACATCGCCTTGTCCTGCGCCCTTTGAACCTTGGAGGCAGAAACCATCTCCAGGGCTTTGGTTATCTTGCCGATATTTTTTATTGAATTAACTCTTTTTCTAATTAATCTTGGGTTTGCCATTTTCCTCCAAATCCAATCCATGGGTTTTAATGAATTGTTTTTTGAATTTGGTAATAATTAAATTTAGTTTTTTCTCCATAGTCGCGTCCAACTCCCCTGTTTTAGCTATTTTTTCCGGCAAACTTTTATCCTGAGAATATACGAAGTCAACGAAGTCATCTTCAAATTCACGGACAAGCTCAATTGGAATATCATCTAACTCACCTGTTGTTGCCAAATAAATTATCATAACCTGGGTTTCTACCTTATAGGGAGAAAACTGACCTTGTTTCAAAATTTCAACTATGCGCTCGCCACGCTCAATTTTTTCCTTAGTTGCCGGATCTAAGTCAGTTGCAAATTGCGCAAAAGTCGCCAGTTCGTAATATTGAGACAGATCCAATCTAAGTCTTCCAGCAACTTTTTTCATTGCCTTTATTTGAGCATAACCACCAATTCGCGAAACGGAAAGTCCTACGTTAAGCGCAGGTCTAACACCGGCAAAGAACAGGTCGCTTTCCAGATAAATTTGACCGTCAGTTATCGAAATAACATTGGTTGGGATATAAGCCGATACGTCTTGCGCTTGAGTTTCGATTATCGGCAACGCAGTAAGTGATCCCCCACCATTTTCATCCGACAGCTGACATGCACGCTCTAAAAGCCGAGAATGCAAGTAGAAAACGTCACCGGGA
>CAYTOP010000014.1:12342-22783 GCA_964439585.1 uncultured Gammaproteobacteria bacterium | reverse complement strand
CAGCGCGTGAGAGCCCGCAGATGTATCGAATGCAGACATGTCATCCTCAAAAACAAAATCAAACCCCGACCATGAGGTCGTGGGAGGATGTCATGGAGTGTAAGAGCGAGAGAGCCAGAGAGTTGAAGTTGGTTTTTAAACTTATACTCTTACCGAACCTGGTTCGGCCAAGCTCTGCTTATACTCTTTTACTCTAAGTCGAAAGTACTAGTTTTCTGGCTATGACAGTTGCGGAACAGCGTGGGAGTTACGCCCACTTCCTTCACCAATCAGATAGTCCCTTTGGGACATCTTGTGGTGCCTCGTGAGAGCTAAAAGTATCTCACCGAGGAAACGTACTTCCGTGGGCTAATTATTGGCTAACTGGGAAATATTTACAAGGGTTAATTTGTGCTAACATGAATAAGATATGAAGTTTGATTTGGAGGAAAAAGCGAGTTTATTGCGGGACTCTGTGTTTGCAGCCAGCGATGGTATTGTTACCACATTTGCGGTGGTCGCAGGCTCAGCCGGTGCTTCTTTGTCTTCTAGTGTAGTATTGATTTTGGGTTTTGCAAATCTCTTTGCCGACAGTTTCTCAATGGGGGCTGGCAACTATTTGGGTACAAAAAGCGAGCTTGAATATGAAAAAGCCAGCGGTAATCACCACGATGGTCAAGCTTCACCAGCAATACAAGGGATATTCACTTTTATTGCATTTAATATTGCTGGTCTAATTCCGCTTTTTCCATATGTTCTTGATTTAAGAGGAAAGTTTGTTATCTCAATTGTTCTGGTAGCGCTGGCACTCTTTTCTATAGGTGCATACAGAAGCAAGTTTATTAAAAGGAATTGAATAAGAAGTGGTATGGAGATGTTACTAACTGGGGGAACGGCTGCAACTGTTGCTTATATTACTGGGGAATTGTTAAAAGGGATTGTGGGATAGGTATCGAGATGAAATTCAACTTCAGGGGAGGTGAGTAAATTGGCAAAAAAAGATATGAAGAATGTGTCGCAAGTACTTATGGGGGGTGCGGTTGTTGCGGTTGTTTTATCTGCAATTGGATATCTCGGTGTTGATATTTGGCTTGCTTCGACTCAGTGGTTACTTATTGCAGCTGTTTTAGCGCTTTTCGGCGTTTATACAAAGCTAAATTAAGGTTGGGGGAATAAAGCGGAAAATATGCGGAAAATAACTGCGATCTTTGACTGATGGTTTATAGCTGTATAAGTTGCTAGGTATCTTATAATATTATTCTATAAGCGTTCGACTATTTGACTTTGGAACCACATTTTGCTAATCTGGTGCCGATGAAGAGACGAGATATAGTAATAGGGGTGATAGTATTAGCTGCCGCAGTGGGTGTTTATTTTTACGGTCAAAAGCTCAAGAAGGATAATCAACCCAAAGTTCCTCAAACTCTCTCAAGCCAGGACAATACAGAACAAAATATTGAGAATAAATTTAATCTTCAGATTCCCGACGATCTTGAAAAAGCAATTTTAAAGGATCGAGCAGGCGGTAATTCACAGGCTATTGCGACCAGGAAGTGGAGTGATGGGCAATTTAGTTTTGATATCTTGGCTGATTTACCCGAACCAGAATCGGGCTTTTTGTATCAAGGGTTTTTAATAAGAGGGAATGAAGGGGAGGATGGGTACTCCGTTATCTCTGTTGGTCAATTTACAATTGCCAAGGGTGGTTGGTTAATTCACTATGAGTCTTCAAATAACTATTCTGATTACACGAAGGTTGTTGTTTCACTTCAGCAAGCATTGTCCGAAAGGCCGGAGAAACCGGTTTTACAGGGCTCCTTTTAAGTAAATTTTTCAAACTCATATATTTATAACCATCCTTTAAGTATGTTATTCTTTAGCTGAATGAAAAACGTAGTTATTGGATTTTCTGGGCTTTTACTCTTGCTGTTATTTCCTCAATCTGTAGGTGCTTCTGGTTTGGTAACGATTGATAAAGCAGGCCAGGTTGTTTGGAACGTGTTGTCTTCTGAAGACCCCAAAGATTTGCAAATTACTGAGCCAGGCGATGTTTCTGTTAAACAAATTGCGCAGCTGGGTAATCAAACTAATGCAAGTATTACGCTGAAGAAAAAAGATGGCCAAGTCAGCTTAGAAGTATTATCAGACAGTGGGAAAAAGGAAATTGATGTGAGTGACTGGCAACAAAATTTAGTGGAAATTGAAGAGCGCCCAGAAGTACAGAAATTAAGTATTGGTTTAAGCGGCGGGAAATTTAGTTTGAAGCAGGGCTCTATTGTTGCTCTAACAGATTTGCCAATCGACGTTGATGCAAAACTGGCCAGACTGTCTGTTCAGACTTCTACGGGGACCAGATTTGTATCAATTTTGCCAAGGCAAGCTGCTTATTCTCTTTTACAAGCGAAGTATATATCGGAACTTAACAGCTCAATGGAGCTTAAGGAATCTTCAGATACCAACATTGTTTACCATATAAGCGGCGAAAGAGTTATTAATCTTTTTAATGTGTATAACTATCGGGTACCGGTCGACGGGGAGGTATCTGCATCAACTGGTGAAATTGTTAGTGTTAATGAGCCAATTTGGCTTAAGGTTATAGGGTTTATATTTAGTTAAAATAGTTTGACTTAGGTCTTCATCTGCTATACCCTGGGGGAGTATGTCTAATAGACAAAATATTGATTCCATAAACGTAAGGCTTAACAAGGTTCGTGGCCAAATTGATGGCATAAAAAAAATGTATGCCAAAAGTAAATGTGATTGTGTTGAGATTTTGCAACAAATCTCAGCAGTTCGAGCTGCGCTAGCTAAGGTATCGCAAATGATTTTGTTAGACGAAGCAGTCAAGTGTGAGGACGCTGGAGATATCAAGAAATTAAAGAAAATTATCAGCAAATCGTTTCATACTATTTAATTTTTAATTATGTTTACTATAAGTGTTCCTGTTGCTTTCGTTGCTGGAATGATTTCTTTTTTTGCTCCGTGCGTTTTGCCGCTGGTGCCAGCTTATGTTGGTTTCGTGGTAGGAGTTACAGCTCAAGAGATCAAAAAAACCGGATCACACCACTATCGATTTAAAATTCTAATTTCTTCGCTTTTTTATATTCTGGGATTTTCCACAGTTTTTGTTATTCTTGGAACGACTGCTGGGGGATTGGGTGTACTTTTTAGACAAAATTTAATTTTCTTGCAAAGAGTTGGAGGTTTAATAATTATTTTATTAGGACTAGAGTTTTCTGGCTTTTTCAATTTGGGTTTTTTGAATGTTGAAAGAAGAGTTAAACTTCCCGCTAGATTTGATAGGTTGGGCTATACCAAACCATTTTTCGTTGGAGTGGTTTTTGCTTTTGCCTGGACGCCGTGTGTGGGAGCAATATTGGGATCTATTCTCGCTCTGGCTGCGGTTAATGGCACCATACTGTATGGTGCGTACCTGCTGTTTGTTTACTCTCTAGGTATCTCTTTGCCTTTCCTTATTGTCGCCTTGACCCTAGCACAAGCCCCGCAGTATCTAAAACCCTTGAGCAAATATTCTGGAGTAATTGCCAAAGCTGCGGGCATAGTATTGGTAATATTGGGAACTTTATTAATTTTTGACTTGTACAAATATGTTAATAGTCTATTTTTGAAAATTTCATTCTAACTAGCATTGAGATTTCCAGTTGATAACTATATGTATAAAAACTGTTTTGAAGACTTTAGACCCTAATTAGATAGCTCTTTGAAGCAACCTAATGGGGTCGCGTGTCCAGTTAGATATGAAATTATCTAATTGGACTGTGAGAGGGGGTGATACTTAATGGAAGAAAACAATAACTCAAGTTCTGAAATGACCAAAAGTGGAAGTAACAATAAAATGACCATGATGCTAGTTGTTATGGCGGTGGTTGTCGTTGCAGTTATCGCGGCATACTTTTTGTTGGCAAATCGTGGCGTAGAAGCACCAGTGATGACAGATGAGAATATGCAAGAGGAAACTATGATGGAAGTTACTCCTGGGGAAAGCATGGATGGTACAGACAGCGCGATGATGGAAGACGAGCAGGGTGTTGTTACATTGACTGTTGATGGTGCTGAATATTCTTTTTCTCCTTCAACTCTTAGTGTGAACAAAGGCGATACGGTCAAGGTCGTTTTTAATAACGTTGGAACAATGCCACACGATTTTATAATTGATGAGTTTGACGTTGCGACTAAAACAATTGCACCGGGTGAGCAAGATACAGTCGAGTTTACTGCAAACCAATCAGGCACCTTTTCCTACTATTGCAGCGTAGGTAATCACCGCGCATTGGGGATGGAAGGAACGCTCACGGTTGAGTAGCGTGTATAAGATGTATAAATGGTGGACAGTTCTTTTTGGGTGTCCGCTTTACTGCAATACAGCAAACTTTGCTTATCTTCGCATCCAACTTTGGGAAACTGTGCGTTCACGTCGCGTGCCAATATTGATCGACGGGTCTTCGTGCTGTTATATTGAGTTAAGGTACTCAAAGGAGGTGATAGTATGAAGGTCATAGTTTATACCACAACCACATGCCCTTTTTGTAAGATGCTCGAGGAGTTTTTGAAGGGCAAGAATGTTTCGTATGAGGAAAAGTCGGTTGATAGAGACGAAGCTGCAAAGGAAGAAATGCTGAAAGATTCTCAAGGTTTTTTGGGAGTTCCCTTTACCGTTATTACTAAGGATGACGGAACTAAAGATACTGTGTTGGGTTTCGATAAGGGAAAACTAGCTGAGGTTCTTGGATTGTAGATTAGGGTAAATTGCATGTAGAATGCAATTAGATAAGTACTTACTAATTTCTACTCATTTTCAACATATGCTGTTTGTAAATTTTAAAACGTACGAAGAAGCTACGGGAGAACGTGCTGTTGATTTGACCAGGGTCTTGGAAGATGTTGCAATTGCAACCCAAACTAAAGTCATACCTGTAGTTCAAGCTTCAGATGTTAAAGAAATTGTTGGAATAACAAAACTTGAAGTATGGTCACAACATGTCGACCCTATTAATTACGGCGCCCATACTGGAGCTATTATTCCACAGGCAGTATTTGAAGATGGAGCAGTCGGTACATTCCTTAACCATTCGGAGCATAAATTTAAAAAGTTTGATGATTTGAAACTAGCAAACCAAATGGCAATGGATACGGGACTACGTACTTTAATTTTTGCAGCTGACCCTGCGGAATTGAAAAGAATATTGCCACTTAAACCTACGTACGTTGCGTATGAACCTCCAGAATTGGTGGGTAGTAATACGACATCGGTTGCCCGAGCCAAACCCGAGGTGATTGAAGAGGCGGTTGGAGTTGCAAAAAATGCAGGCTTGCCATTAATTGTTGGAGCAGGTATTAAGTCAGAGGAAGATGTCAGAAAAAGTATGGAACTTGGTGCAGTTGGGGTAGCTGTTGCAAGCAACATTGTGAAGTCCGAAGATCCGAAAAAGGCGGTAATGGAGTTGATAAAAGGATTTGAATAATGAAGATATATTTAGGTTCAGATCACAGAGGTTTTAAACTAAAAGAAAAAATTACACAGTGGTTGTTTGAGTGGAAATATAATTTCGAGGATATGGGTGCTCAGTTCTATAATGAAAAAGATGATTATACAAAGTATGCAACCGAAGTGGCATCGGTTGTTGGTGATAAAAATAATGTGACAGCTAAAAGCCGCGGGATTTTACTTTGCGGAAGTGGGGTTGGTGTAGATGTGATGGCAAATAAGTTCGACGGAATTCGCGCCTCGATAGGAAAATCCGAAGAGCAGGTTAAGGCCGGTCGGCGCGACGATGATATGAATGTTTTGGTAATTGCTGCAGACTACACGAAGGACGATGAAGCTAAGATAATGGTAAAAGCTTTTTTAGAAACTGAGTTCGACAAGGCAGTAAGACATAAACGAAGACTTCAGGATATAGAAAAAATAGAGGCTAACAATTAAACCTGTGGTCGTGGTTGAAATTCACGTCTGATTCTACATTTATCAAAGTCTTTTACAGTTTCTCCACCCTCTGAACACAATCTTCGGATAACAAATCCATAAGCTTGTTCTGTGGTTTGTGCATGTTCCAAAACTTGACCATCAACAACAACTACTGTTATAGCTTCTTTTGAAGCTTGGACTTGAATATCTCTCCCCAGACCACAATTGCTACACCTTTTTTCTATTACTTGTCTTTCCATGTGCAAATTATAGGATGTGTCTTTGTGGGTGTCAACGACAAATAATGGTTGTAAGAAGTAAGCTGTACGTTGTAGGATTTAAGTAATGATAAATTTGCCCAAGGTAGAAAACCTAGATGTTGTAGGTAAAAAAGTTTTGGTGAGGGCGGATTTAGATGTGGGCGATAAATTAGAACCGGGGGACGATATCAAACTTTCAACGCTTATACCGACCTTGAAATATCTTTCAGAAAAGCAGGCGAAAGCGATTCTTCTTGGTCATTTTGGTAGGCCGGATAAAGTGGAGGATAAGACTAGTTTAAGCTTAAGTGGTGTTGTGAAGCGATTATCTGAACTTTTAGGAAAAGAAATTAAGTTTGTTAGTGAGCTTTTTGGTGAGCAAAGCAATTCAGCTATTCAACAATTAAACAACGGGGAGTTACTCTGCCTAGAAAATCTGCGGTTTGACGAACGCGAGGAGAAAAATGAGGAAGAGTTCACCAAGAGACTTGCCGGTTTTGGGAATGTATATGTTAACGAGGCATTTTCGGCAAGTCACCGAGAGCATGCATCTGTCGTTGGTATTCCAAAGTATTTACCTCACGCCGCAGGACTTCATTTTGTCGAAGAAGTCGAGAAGCTTTCTCAAGTTTTGGAAAATCCCAAACACCCTGTGGTGGTTTTACTTAGCGGCCTCAAAAAAGACAAGCTTGATTTTGTTGAATCCTTTGGTAAATTTGCCGATAAGATCTTACTTGCTGGAAGGCTTCCTGATTATATGGGCGATGACAAAATAAGTGTTCGATTAGCAAGGCCAGATGACAAAGTAATATCGGCAGATCTTATCCAAGATAAAGAGGACATAACGATTCATTCTATTGAAGTATTTGAGGGAATTATCAAAACAGCTGAAACAATTGTTGTTAGTGGGCCTATGGGCAAGTTTGAAGATGAAGGTCATCGGCAGGGGACTGAGCGAGTTTTGAAAGCGGTTGCTAATAGTTCCGCTTTTAAAGTAGCCGGTGGTGGTGATACCGAGCAGGCGATTGCAATGTTTAACTTGCGTGACAAATTCGACTGGATTTCAGTAGGTGGCGGGGCTTCTATGGAGTTTTTAGCAAAAGGAACTTTACCTGGAATTGAAGCTCTTCGGGGTTAGATCTTCTCTTCGTCTTTGAGCACAAATAGCATGGAGATATAAAAGAAATAATGAATTAAGTAGGTCATTGCAATGCCAAATCTAAGGTTAAGAATAATGTAGCTAAAAACTGTACCTCCAACAAATGTTAGTAATAGGTAGAAATATCTAAATTTAACCCACTTAAATGTCAACACAGGAAGATGAGCAAAAGTGAAATATAAACCAAAATATAAATTACTATACTGATAAGTAAAGATTTTTGTGAGCAAAACAATGCTCGCTAAAATCGTGGTTTGTTGAAATAAAACATTGGACGGGAGAGAAAGGAGAAAATACTTTCCTTTTGAAATTTCTTTTTGAAAACTATTAAAATATATGAGCACAAATCCTATCGCGAGTGCGATAAAAAAAGATAGTATCAGCTCCTTCAATTTTGGACCAGCCAGTTCTTCGAAAGATAGTGTTATCACTCCAAACGCGGCTAAAAAGAAGAGAAACTTATAGATGTGACCCCTTCCATAGTGTCTAGTAATAATAGGTTTTAAGTATGAATTAAATAGCGCCCAGATTATATACCACAAGAATAAAAGATAACCGATTTGGAAGTATAAGTTTTGCACAGATTAAGCTTATATTATTTAGCCACCTGATTGAAGCAAGGGGCTTTTATTTTGATAAAGTGTGGTTGTATACTGGAGTTATGGTTAAAGTTGGCATCAATGGTTTTGGGAGAATAGGGCGAATTGCCTTCAGGATTTGGCTTCTTAAGCACGCTTCAGAGATGGAAATTACTGCAATTAATACTTCTGGCAGCATGAATGTTGAAGGTTGGGCGCATTTGGTCGAGTACGACACGATGTATCGGAAATTTGAAAAAAATATCGCTATCGAAAAAGTTCGGGAAGCCAAAGAAGCAACTGATGAAGAGCCGCTTATTGGTTATATTAAAGTTGAAGGTAAGAAGATACCTGTTTTAGCACAACGAGATCCTGAAAAAATACCGTGGCGAGAATATGGGGTGGAGGTTGTTATCGAGTCGACTGGAGTTTTTAGGACAGAAGAGGATGCCAAAAAACACGCAAAAGGTGGGGCGAAGCGCGTGGTTATATCAGCACCAAGCAAAGGCGGAAATGTTGGTACTTACGTAATTGGAGTTAATGAAGTGAAAGGGGATGCCGAAGTTATCTCTAATGCAAGTTGCACCACAAATTGTATTGCCCCGGTAGCTGCGGTTCTTCATTCTGAATTTGGAATTGAAAAAGCAATGATGACGACCATCCACAGTTATACTGGTGATCAAAATTTGCAAGATGATTCACATAAAGACTTACGTCGGGCAAGAGCTGCTGCAGAAAATATTATTCCAACTTCAACAGGTGCGGCAGTTGCAACAACGGAAACTATTCCTGAGCTGAAGGGGTTATTCGATGGAATGGCAATTAGAGTCCCTACTGCAACAGGCTCAATTACTGATTTTACGATGCTTTTGAAGCGAAAAGTTACAGTTGAAGAAGTTAATAATGCATTTAAGAAAGCCACTGAAAACGCGCTTTACCGTGGGATTCTTGCAGTGTCGGAAGAAGAATTAGTGTCTTCGGATATTATCGGTCGAAACGAGTCATCGATAGTTGATTTGTCGTTAACACAAGTAGTTGACGGGAACATGGTTAAAGTGTTTGCGTGGTACGATAATGAATGGGGCTATGCCAATCGTCTTGTTGAGCAGGTTATTCGTGTTGGCAAGGCTTTGGGTGAGAGTCAAAATGCTCCAACAGATCCAATTTCACTTTCATTCAAGAATGAAAGCTAATCATCAATGATAGAAGTAGTTCCTTCAATTCCAACCAATAACCCCGAAGAGTTAAACCGTGCTTTTGAACAAACTGAGGGGGTGACAGAGCGGATATCTATCGATATTATTGATGGTAAGTTTGCAAACAACAAAACCATTGATCCCTCAATTGTGGGTGATATAGAAACAGACCTAAAGATTGATTTTCAATTGATGGTGGTTGAGCCAATTAATTGGGTGGAACGCTGCATACGAGGACAGGCTGATAGAATTATCGGCCATGTCGAACACATGAGTGATCAGATCGCATTTATTGGTAAGGTGCAAGAAGCAGGGCTTTTGGTTGGCTTGGGTATAAATATGGAAACACCGGTTGGGAAGATTGATAAATCTTTAATAAACAGTCTTGATGTTGTGCTTTTAATGAGTATAGACAGGGTTGGTTTTGGGGGAGAGAAATTTGATGATGCCGTTTTTAAAAAGATTCAAGAGCTTAATGAAATTAGAAAAAATGATACAACACCTTTTCGGATTCACATTGACGGCGGGGTGGTTCCTGATAAAATGGATAAGCTGAAAAAACTGGGAGTCGACGAAGTATCAATCGGCACACGGATTTTTGCCGGAGATCTTGCCGGTAATTTAGCAAACTACAAATAGTATGGGAGACGAAAAACAAACTCATTTATCAAGACCACTAATTAAAAATATTGCTTTCTTTGGTGATGCCAATCTTCCTAAATCGGATCCGGTTTACAAAGACGCATATGAAGTGGCCAAAACTTTGGGTGAGCATGGTTACACAATTGTCAACGGTGGAGGGCCAGGTGTGATGAATGCCGCGACACAGGGAGCAGAAGATGGTGGTGGGGAAACATTGACTGTAACTTTCTATCCAGACGATGCTCCTGGGTTTGAAGGCAGATATGTGGGCAATATTCCTGACAGGGAAATTATTACGACTAACTACATTGATAGAATGTTCAAGCTTTTGGAACATGGAGATATGTTTATCATTTTCAAAGGCGGCTCTGGGACGATGAGTGAGTTTGGCACTGCCTGGGTTTTAGCCAAACTTTATTATGGACATCATAAACCGTTTATATTGTTTGGCGACTTTTGGAAAAACTTAATCAACGACATAAAAAATAATATGAACTTGGATAAAGAGGAATTATCTGTTTTTGAAATCTTAACAGATAGAGTTAAGGTTCTTCCAACAATAGAGAAATTTGAAAAAGAATTAATGAAGGTTGATCACGCTGGTTGTAAGGTTTGTAAAGAACGCGCTTTTATGACTTGATTTGTAAAAACAAATCAAGTCCACATGAGGAGCGCAGTCGAGTCAGACTCGGCGAGAACTC
>CAYTOP010000014.1:10036-12242 GCA_964439585.1 uncultured Gammaproteobacteria bacterium | reverse complement strand
ATTCTTTCGAATGGTCATATTTGTCCTGTCCTGTATGCAACTTTGGCTCATGCAGGATATTTTCCTCATGAGGAGCTAATGACACTAAGAAAATTGGGTAGCAGGCTTCAAGGCCATCCTGAAAAAACTAAGTTACCCGGAGTAGAAACAACATCAGGCCCTTTGGGGTGTGGGTTAGCACAAGCGGCTGGTTATGCATATGCTGCCCGTATGGATGGGAAGAAATTTAGAGTATATTGCATTACCTCTGACGGCGAACATGACGAAGGTAATCATTGGGAAACGGTGATGTTTGCCGGAAAAAACAAGTTAAGCAATTTAACATCATTTGTTGACAGAAATAACATTCAGATTGATGGGTTTACAGATGATGTAATGCCCCTCGAACCCTTGGTAGATAAATACAGGAGTTTTAACTGGAACACTTTAATAATTGATGGAAACAGTATCTCGGAAGTAAATGATGCAGTTAATAAAGCTAAGTCTGTTATCGACAAACCAACAGTGATAATTGCAAACACGATTCCAGGAAAAGGAGTTTCATTTATGGAAGGCAAATATGAATGGCACGGCAAAGCCCCTGACGCACGGCAAGCGGAGGAAGCTTTGAGAGAATTGGAAGATTATGAAGACAGTATCGGTAAATGAAAGTGGTAAAGTCAGGGATTAGTCCCACACAAACGACATTGAGATGCGAGGACGTAGACCTCGAGAACAACGAGTTTTGTGCTGGGACTCCCAATAAGGAGGATGCAGAAATAGCTTTGGGGGAGCTTAAGAATTTAGGTAGAAGTATGAGGGAGTGAGTATGAATGATCCTAGATATAAATATGATAAAGTCAACGCTATTAAGATAATTTTGGTTAGTAGTGATAACAGAATCTTACTTATTAAAGAACCAGATACAAATGAGTGGATGCCTGGACATTGGGGTTTACCTGGAGGTAAAGCATTAGTTAAAGAATCTTTATATGGAGCATTTAATAGAAAATCTCAAGGTGACTTGGGAGTAAATCTTGAACCACTAGGTATTTTTAGAATTGAAGAACTTTTAATGGAGGGAAGAACCGTAATGATGTTTCACATTGTGACTAAGATGGATGAAATATTTAAACCTAAAGGAGAAATCGCGGGATACAAATGGGTGGGTGTTGGAGATCTGGAAGAAATGGATTTAACTGATTTTACAGAATTTTTTAATAGACAACTTCTTCTTGATTATCTAAAGGGCGACAAAGAACTTGCATCCCTTGATTTGGTTAATACCTTTGATTATTACAAGATGTCCAATGACAATGATTATAAAAGATGGCAGGACTCTGGTAAGAAATATGATAAACAAAACCGCGAATCTCACAAGTAAAATATTTTCAAAAGACATTGAGAATAAGGCAACGAGGAATGGTTACGGAGAGGGGTTGGTAGAGGCGGGGAAGGGTGACGAAAGAGTAGTTGTTCTGTGTGCGGACTTGACCGAGTCTACAAAAGTCGATGCTTTTAAGAAAGAATTTCCCGAAAGGTTCATTGAAGTCGGTGTTGCTGAGCAGAACTTGGTGACTCTTGCATCCGGTATAGCGAATTACGGCAAAATCCCGTTCGCATCTTCTTATGCAGTTTTTTCTCCAGGCAGAAACTGGGAGCAGATCAGGACAACGATTGCCATAAACGGTGTTCCTGTAAAGATAGTAAGCACTCATGCTGGTGTCAATGTGGGCGCGGATGGCGCAACGCACCAGATGCTAGAGGATATTGCCTTGATGCGCGTGATGCCCAACATGATTGTTGTTGTTCCGTGTGACGCGGAAGAGGCAAAAAAGACAACTTTGGAAGCTGCAAAAAACGGAAAGCCAACATATATCCGACTCACCCGCGAAAAGTCCCCGGTTATGACCACAACAACAACACCTTTCAAAGTTGGTAAGGCAGAGACTTTTTGGGAATCGAAAAATCCACAGGTTGCCATTATCGCCTGTGGCCCTTTGGTTTACGAGGCTTTACTTGCGGCAAAAGAATTGGAAGAAAGTGGAGTTGGCTCACTGGTGATTAATAATCATTCGATAAAACCCATCGACACGCAAGCAATTATATCTGCGTCGAAATTAACAGGCGCTGTTGTGAGTGTCGAGGAACATCAAGTTAGAGGGGGTTTGGGAGGAGCAGTAGCAGAAGTTTTGTCGCAAAATTATCCTGTGCCACAGGAGTTTAT
>CAYTOP010000014.1:0-9993 GCA_964439585.1 uncultured Gammaproteobacteria bacterium | reverse complement strand
GAACAGCCGATGAGCTTCTAACTAAATATAAAATGAAGTCGAAAGATATTGTCGATGCGGCAAAGAAAGTTATCTCTCGTAAGTCTTCGTAGGTTGATTACACATGTAAGTGTAAAGAGAAAAAATGGAGATGTGTGTTAGAACCGAAGAAGGTAGAAGATAACAGCAGCAAAGTTATAAATAGTAAAAAAGCCAAGCAGAAGGTAAGCTAATGCATGCGACTTCATAAATATTCTTCTCACAACTCCAGCCAGACTAAACGCAAGCAAGGGATAAGTGCTTATTAGCATTCTTATCGAATATGAACCCCACTGAGTGTAGGCGCTCCAGGAGGAAGTTAAATATAACTGCAAAACAAAGTAGGTTAGAGAATAGAACTTTAGAGAATAAAATTTTGTTCGAAATAAAAAAAGACCACCGAGCGCGAATAGTATAGTCGGCGTCAGGATGAACAAGCCGTTTTGTGTATTGAAAAGAACATGGGCGATATGCGGGCTCAAAAAAGTAAAACCATAGTTAATATATGGACTGTACCAAAAAGTATTGAAGAAAAATTTCCAAAGAAGAATTTGGGGAAGAAAGCCGATGGCGAAGCCAGCGGTAAGTTGTAAGAAGTAAGTAGTAAGTTTGGAAAAATTAGTTTTTTCAAGTGCAATGTTAATTGCAGGTAAAATTAGAATTAGCAGATCTTGAGTGCGGACTAGACCAGCAACTCCACTAATTAACCCGAGAGTGAAGTAGAAATGTTTATCATTTTTGTGTCTTAAAAAATAATAAACGAAGAATGCTGAGACGAAAAAGGATACTGAATGAGAATTTATAGGCTCGACTGCTATGTAGAAAAAGAGATTAGTAGTTAAGAACAATGCGGCGGTTGTAATAAGTGCAACACTGTCAGAAAAATAATCTCTTAAGAGTTTGTACACGAGATACAAACCAAATATTCCTAGAAATATACTTGTGGCGGCGACAAAAAGCTGATAAGTGAAGCCGTATCCGCTCGTGCTTATTAAATTTGGAATTACTAAGTTAACTGATTGAGCTGTAAGGTCAGCAAAGAAAAATCCCGGTATCCAAAAAAAGGACACCCCAGGAGGATAAAAATTTGTAGGTAAACCAATCCTGTTTTTAGGTCCGCCGGCATTTAGGTTTGCATATTCATTTGTAAAATCCAAATCAAAATCCTTAACTATTGAGTGAGTGTAGGAGTAGTAGTATTTGGCATCGGCAAATATTGCCGTTTTTGTATAGGCGGTGTGTGCTATAAAAATTAGAACCGAGAAAATGAAGAAAAGGAGAAAAAGGTATTTTTTAACGAAGTCGAAAAACATCACCTTCTATTTTACTATTACCAAGTTTTCATCAAAGATGCATCTTCAATGAAAGGCTACGCATAGTATGCGTAGATGAAGATTGCATAAGCGTTAGCGAGTACGCCGTTGGGGTGTAAGAGCCAAGAATGCTACAAGGTTGTAGCGAAGCGACACCCGTAACATTCTTACCCGCTACGAAGTGAAGGATAGAGAGAGGTTATTTGTTGAGTTTTTGGATTGTGCCAGAGGGGAACATGATTTGATAACTATCAACTTGATTTACGTCTAAATCTCCATCAAATAGGATACTTTTGGTATTCATAGGTCCCCAAACAATTGCAATTTCGATGTGGTAACTTCCATTTTCTCTACCGATAACCTCCAGTTTGTAGACTCCATTATCCGCGCTATTCATGCCAAAGTATTGGATATCAGGTTGTGGTGGATTTTGTCCTAAATCATCTGCCATACCGCTTTCAATTCCATATGATGAGTCAGGTATCTCTCTCGCATATGTTTTTAAATCTTTAAGGTAACCTGTTTGTTTTCCATATGGGTCGGTTATTAAGAATTCTACGTTAGTACTTCCTGTTATGGCCCACGAACAGTCGCAGTTTTTTGATTCTGGTGTGTTTGGAGAGGGGGAAGTGGAGATTCCTTTTGGCAGGATTATGGTCGCTTCGGGTTCAACATCAATGTATTTTGCAAGTTGTTTTTGTTGCTCGCCGTGATAGGCGACATAGGCAGCTGAGCCAAACACCAATATCATTAAAAGTGCAGTTACAAACATCGAAATCCATTTGTTGCGTTGCCATGTATTTGGATACTTAATGGGAATTTTTTGTTCTTTGTAAGAACTTGTGGGTTGAGGGGTTGAGGAAATGGGCTCTGGCATATTTATTTGCCTTATATTAAGGAGAGCTTACACTAAATACGGTCCCGTCATCAAGTGTGGCGGAGAGGGTGTATTGAGTTTTGTCGGCTGAGAGGTTATATAAATAAGTCTCTTGGGTAACCGGGTCTTGAGGTATTTTGCTAAGGAAATTGGGAACAAGCGTCTCAAGTGAGGCCGGATAACTACCATTTTCTGCTTTATAAAGTTCGAGTGCAGGTTGAATGATATTTTGGAGGGTTACCCGTCTTCGGTCATCAGCCACTTCGTTTTGCGTCTTGGTATTTACCTGGTTTTCAGGGTTACCATTAACCGGTTGTGTGATTTGTGGGACTGGAGTAAAACTTACTATTTGTTGTGGGGCAGGTTGTACATTTTTTGAATTCCTTTTTAAAAAGAAAAAATAAAACCAGCCGCCAATCAAGGAGAACAAAATGACAGTAAGAATTATTAAAGGCGCATGTTTTTTGATATTAAGTTTTTTCGTATTTTTAACAAGACCGCTATTTTCCTGAGGAATAATTGGCTGTGGCGCTTGCGGCATAGGGGGTGGTTCGGGTGGGGGAACACTAAAAGTATTTTGCATGGAATACATACTAAGTATGTGCTATGGAAGGTTGTTCTTTCAAGTTTAAAATGCTACATTGGATTTAATCTAAATATCTCATTTTAATGACTAGAATTGACGAGCTGACGCAAGGTAATTTGGAATTAACGGAAACTGGAGTTAACAGCGTAAACGACATCTTTTTCCAAAGCGGTGAATGGGATGAACTTGTTTGGCATGCCGTTTTTGGCGAGCTTGAAGACAAAAAAAGAGCAAGATATATTATTTGGGAAAGCGCTCAAAGCCTGGGTGTTCAGCCTTCATCGATAAATGACTTTTATGTCGCCCGCGGAAAAGGGGGAGTACATCACGATTTTACCGTGCCTGCGATGAACTTGAGAGGTATGGCATATGATATGGCTCGAGCTGTATTTGCTACTGCTGTAAAACTGAATGCCGGGGCTTTCATTGTGGAAATTGCCAAGAGTGAAATGGGTTACACCGGCCAAAAGCCGGAGGAATTTGCAATTGTTATGCTTGCCGGGGCGATTCGAGAGGGTTTTAAGGGTTCTGTTTTTATACAAGGAGATCATTTCCAAGCTAAAGCTGAGTCGCCTGGTGTACCCATGGAGGGTGAAATAGAGTCTATTAAGGCTCTTTCAACCGAAGCAATTAAAGCGGGTTTTTATAATATAGATATTGACATGTCGACTTTAGTTGACCTGCAAAAGGATAGCGTTGGTATGCAGCAAAGGCCCAATATAATTTATTCTTTGGAAATGGCAAGACATGTCCGTTCCAATCAGCCGGAAAATATTACAATCTCTCTTGGTGGAGAAATAGGTCACATTGGAGGAAAAAATTCTACTGTTGAAGACTTCAAGGCATATATGGACGGCATACTTTCGAATTGGGAGTCTGGCATGCCATGTCTTTCTAAAGTTAGTGTTCAAACTGGGACTCATCATGGCGGTGTAGTTTTACCCGACGGATCATTGGCAAATATCAATGTTGATTTTAATGTTTTAACTGACATATCGAGAGTTGCCAGAAATGTTTATGGTATGGGGGGTGCTGTCCAGCATGGAGCGTCAACGTTGCCTAATGATTTTTTTGCTCATTTTCCAACATCTGAGACTTTAGAAATTCACCTAGCAACCGGATTTCAAAATCTCATTATGGATAGTTTGAATTTCCCAAAAGAAATACTCCAGGAGATGTATGACTGGATTGACCAAGAAAAAAAGGACGATCGTGAGGAGGGCTGGAGTGATGAGCAATTTCATTACAAATTGCGCAAAAAAGCATGGGGTCAGTTCAAAAAGAGATGTTGGGAAATTGATGAAGCAACTAAATCTAGGCTTAGAGAAGAACTTGCTAACAAATTTGAATTTCTTTTTACCAGCTTAAAAGTTGCAAATACGAAAGAGTTGGTTGCTGGGGCAGTAGAGCCTCCCGAAATTCACAAAAAAATAGAGGATTTTTGTTATGATGAAAACTAGCAAATATGGACTTTGAACTATTTTCAATCGGCGATGCATCGCTTGATGCGTTTTTGTTTCCCACAGAGAGTGAAACTTTATGCCAGTTAAATGATCATGACTCATTAATTTGTTTTTCGTATGGGGACAAAATTCCGGTTAAAGATCTTGAGTTTTCCATTGGCGGAAACGCTGCCAATAATGCAGTTGGTACTAGGCGACTTGGCATCAAAACTGCAGTATGTCTTACTCTCGGTGAAGATGAAATAGGCAACCAGATTGTCGAAAAACTTATGAAAGATAATGTAGACACATCGTGTGTTTTTCGAGAATCAGATAAACGCTCAAATTATTCTTTGGCTCTTAATTACTCTGGGGAACGAACGCTTTTTACTTATAAAGATGACATGGAGTATCGTTTGCCAGACGAACTTCCTACGGCTGGGTGGATGTATTTAACCTCAATGGGAGATGAGTTTGCAAAGACATATCAAAAGATTGTTGATTGGGTTAAAAGTCACTCGGAAATAAAGCTTGCTTTCAATCCAGGAAGCAGACAAATAAGAGCGGGTTATGAAGCTATAAAAAACGTTCTGGCAGCTTCAGAAATTGTTTATGTTAATAGAAAAGAGGCTGAAATAATTTCTGATTTTGGTGACTCGACAGGTAAAGATAAGGAGCTTCTGGATAAATTATCCTCGCTTGGTCCTAAAACTCCAATTATTACTGATGGCCCTAATGGTTCATTTAGTTTGCGGGATGGTAAATATTACAAAGCAGGTGTTTTACCTGTCGATGCGTATGAAAGGACTGGTGCTGGAGATGCTTTTGGTGCTGGATTTTTGGCGGCAATAATTAAAGGCAAAAAAACCGAAGAAGCTATGATTTGGGGAACCGCAAATTCTGCCTCGGTTATTGGTTTTATCGGAGCACAAAAGGGACTACTTCACGAGGAACAAATGACTGAATGGTTAGATAGAGCGAAAAGTTGTGACGTTTTTGCTGGGGAGTTTTAGTTTATTTTCTGCATAAAAACTTCATATTTTGTTTGATGGCTTTCGAGATAGTAGAATAATGCTATGGCGTTTTTTGGCAAAAAAGAAGAAAACCATCCCTAATACTTAAACAAGAGAAATAGCTGGGGAAGGTTATAATAAGAGATCCTATGTTTGGAGATAATACTGAAGAAGAAATATATATCCGTGAGGTTGAAACTGAAAATCCGAAGCTAATAAAAACAAAACAGCTGAAAAGGGATATTATGAATGCTGAGCAACTGCTGGATAATGAAGACGAAATTGCCAGAACGAAAATATACAAAGCTGGAAATGCGAAAATTCATAAATTATGTGAAACGGCTGATCGCAAATATATACTGTCTGAGTATCGTGATGAAGTGAGTCCTGAATATCTAGCTGCTGTGGTTGAACAGCAAAAGATACTTCATCGTTTATATCCTAGTAGATTTGTAGTTGATATTTACAGAGGGAGAGTTGGTTCAGATGGTAAGGCAAGATATGTTGCGACTTTCATTGATAATATTGACCCAGTCAAGTCGTTAAACATTAGTGGACCAGGTTGGCAAGGTGAACAGAGTGCTAATTATATAGCGGCAGTGCTTAGTTCAGAAGAGTTTAAAGCGCAATTGCCCGATATGGAACGAATTGGTTTGATACCACACGACGAAAACTCTTCTGGCGGACCATACACAAATGAGTTGGCTGGGAATACAATGTATGATTCTACCGGCCATCAGATAATGGTTGATGTTTTAGATCCGTATATCAAGTATATAGCGAGTGACGGTGAGTGGAAGGTTAGACCATCTTTGGATATTGGGGAAATAGCTCAAGTTGCGAAAGAAAAAGGTGTTGAAGACGAAATAGCAGATAGCCTGAAAGCATATAAGAAATATTCAGAAGAAGTAGTATCACAATAATTAGTGGATATTGGTGGCAATAAGTGAAGAAATTACACTATTTAAGGTACCGATATTAAATTTAAAATTCTATTTATAATTCACCGCCTTCATAGTGTTAGCTAGTTGTTATAAAATTTACATATGGCCTTATTTGGTAAAAAGAAGAAGGAAATTGAAGAAGAGGGTTTGGAAAAATTTTCGTCAAAAAAGTTGCCTCAAAATAAGAAGTTTAGGGATTTATATCCTGAAAGCAAAAGAAAGCGAAAAGAACCGCCAAAGCCTTGGGGGAAAAAAGAACGGTGGCTAGTCTTTTTGGTTCTGGCGGTAACTGCGGGAACGTCTGCGTTACTGTCGCTTTCTGCAAGAGGATGGAAATTGCCGGGTTTGCCGAAGCTGTCAAAACCGTCTTTGGAAAACATCCCTTTCGGTGAACAGACAATAGTAATTGAAGGAAACAAAACGAAGCAAAAATCGGCAAATGAGGTAGTCGACGATTTTAAAAAAACAACGACTAATTTATCCGGCGTATATGGCTTTTATGTGGTGGATCTAGACGATGGATTTTCGTATGGAAGTAACGAGAATGACACTTTCCAAGCGGCTTCACTTATAAAACTCCCGGTGATGGTTGCTGCGTTTAGTGAGTCAGAAAAAGGTAATCTAGATCTGGACGCAAACTATATTTTAAAAGATTCGGACAAACTTAGTGGATCCGGTAGCATAGTCGGAAAACCTGCGGGGACTGTGTTTACTTACCGGGAACTCTTAGAGTATATGGGCAAGCAATCGGATAACACAGCTTTTAATGTGGTAAGAAAGAAATTGGGAGACAAACTGATTACTGACTATATAATTCAAATTGGCATGTCGGACACCTCACTTGAAGCTAACACAACCAGCCCATACGACATCGGACTTTACTTTAAGAGACTGTATAACGGTCAGCTTTTAAATGATGTAGACAAGACAGAACTTTTAGATAATATTACTGACACCATTTACGAGAAATGGCTCGCTGCGGGAGTACCAGAAGGAATTAAAGTTGCACATAAGTTTGGCTTGGAAACAAATGTTGTAAATGATGCGGGTGTGGTGTTTACTAAACACCCTTTTGTTCTTGTTTTGATGAGTCACGGTGTAGTAATTAGTGAGGCGAATGACATTTTCCCTAGTCTGGCTGGATTAATATATTCTGCTGAGACTGAGAACTAGCTATTGGTTAACTGCTTGTTCTTGGTTACTTACAATTTTTTCATTTTCCTCAATTTCTTGTTGCTTTTTTATGTACTCCGGGTTACAAACCATTTGAGGTTGGTTATCTACTAGAAACCACTCGCGACGGGTAAAACAATTCTCACAGGCCAAAGATCCAGTTATTGAACAAATCGGTAACTGCACAAGTCCTTCTGGGACAATCCAATCTGCAGATTGTTCACTGGCTAAAAGCTCACCAATTATGTGATTGAAAATGGGTGATGCCCCGGTTACACCAGAGGCAACTCGGCTCATGGGTGAGTTGTCGTTATTACCAACCCAAACAGCAACAAGATAGTTCTGGTTGTAACCGACAGTCAGATTGTCTCGTAGATCGTTACTCGTGCCGGTTTTAACTGCAACTTCTGGGTGACGGGGAACAACAAGCATTGAATTATAACCAAATGCTGGGGCTCTAGCGGCATTGTCTTTTAATATGTCTGTTAATATAAAAGCAACTCTTGGATCAACGACTTGGTCTTGGTCGCATATCGTATCTTGGTTACCCGATTGTGTTGCGGTTGCGTTGGAAAACGGACTTGTCTTGGGGTATCCGGTTGTACATGAATTGTCAGCCAACACTTTGCCTTGGTAGTTTGTAATTCGCAGTACAGGATGTATGTCAGGCCGTTTACCATAATTGGCAATCGTAGAGTAAGCATTAGCAAGGTCTATTAACTTAACTTCCCCTCCACCTAAAGTTAGTGATAGTCCGTAGTGTGATGGCTCGGCCCATGTTGTTATGCCCATCTTTTTTCCTTCGTCAAGCATGTTGGCTACACCGTATGATGCTAAAACTTTAACTGCCGGAATGTTTCTTGATTGGGCAAAGGCGCTTCGAAGTGTTAAATTGCCGACGTATTTTCCATCATAATTGCGTGGAGAGTATGGCGGCTGGCCATCAACTTTAAATGACGTTGGCGTATCGAGAATTAGTGATGCGGGAGTAAAGTTGTGGGAGAGGGCGTATGCATAATTAACTATTTTAATCGATGATCCGGGTTGGCGTAGAGCGGTTGTGACGTTAACATTACCGTCTTCTTTGAGATTAAAATAATCTTTTGAACCCACCATTGCAAGTATTTCACCCGTTTTTGGATTTAATACTAAAGCAGCAGCGTTGCCTACATGTAGACTTTTTAACTTTTCAACTTCGTTTGTAATTACATTTTCAGCAAGATTTTGTATCGCTATATCAAGAGTGGTTGTAACTTCTAAGCCTCCTTGTTCCACGACTTCTTTGCCGTATTCATCCTCCAAGAGTTGTCTCACATACATGACAAAGTGTGGAGCTTTTATATCTGTTCTCTTTTCAGTAAAATTCAAATTCTGGTTAAGAGCTTCCTTTTCCTGATTTTCGGTAATAAAGCCATTATCATACATTAGGTGTAAAACCTCCTGTTGTCTCTGGGCTGCCATATCTGGTTTCGAGCCATATGGGGAATAAAGAGTTGGACTTTTAGGTAAGCCAGCCAAAAGCGCTGCTTCAGCTAAGCTAAGTTGGGTAACGTCCTTGTCGAAATAAGTTCGTGAAGCCTCTTGAATTCCATAAGCTGTTCCGCCATAAGAAACTTCGTTAAGATACATTTCTAAAATCACATCTTTTGAATAGGTCGACTCAACTCCAAAGGCCAATGTTACTTCCCGCAGTTTCCTTACTAAAGTTTTTTCAGATGATAAGAGTGCATTTTTAACAAGCTGTTGAGTAATGGTTGATCCACCAGTGAGTTCTTTACTTTTAATATCTTTTATACCGGCTCTGACGATACCTTTAATTGATATGCCGGAGTGATTGTAAAAATCTGCGTCTTCTGCAGCTAGTGTTGCAAGTCTAACTTGAATTGGAATATCGGAAAGTTTTACCGGCGTACGGTTTTTGTTTTTGTAAATTTGGTATAACAAGATACCATTTCTGTCATAAATTTTTGTTGAAATATCAATGTTGCGATTTGTAAGTTCGGTAGGATCTGGTAAATCTTTTAGGATATAAAACCAAAATTGATGGCCAGTATAAAAAAATGACAAAAATGTTATCAAGACTAAAGTCGATAATGGTTTGAATCGAGTAATCTTTATTCGTGGTGTTGGAATATGAATTTCCGTTAGGTGTAGGCTGATTCGTAGTAAGACTTTTTTAGTGAGTTTAGCTAAGTTGTCGAAGCTGTTATGTATTAAGCTGAAAAACAGTCTCGATATGCTTAGACTTAGCTTAAATAAAATTTGCCAACAACTGAGTACTAATATTGTTACTTTTCTAAATACAAAGTTAGTAATTTTGGGAATTAAATAAAGCCTTTGGGATAAGTGAATTAATTTTGATCGGTGGGTTGTAAAAAGATTAGAAAGGTGTGTCTTTACTTTTCGTTTTTTAACAATTAGTTGAAGATAATAAAAGATACCGGCGAAAATAATTGTTAGAAAACTGAAAATTTGATAAAAAGGTTTGCCGACAGCAACAAGAAACCCTTGAAGAAGTAAAAGGGTTTTTCGTACTAAGCGCGGGGCAAGTTTCTCATTGGTATAAATTACAGAGTGTTTCTTCACTCTGGCCTTATTTTACCAGGTTATTCAAGATATGGTTATAT
>CAYTOP010000013.1:19380-22824 GCA_964439585.1 uncultured Gammaproteobacteria bacterium | reverse complement strand
CCTGTTCCGCCGTTGCCAACAGGTAAAGTTCCTGTAATTTCAGAAGCACCCCCGGCTAGGTTTAGAGCAGATGTCGAAAGTACACCCCCTGCGGAATTATGAACAATGCCAGCGCTTGATAAGCCAGAAAATGTGATAGTTCCGGATGAAGTTATGCCGGTAAGACCCGATGCAGCTCCAGCTGCTGTTATGTCCCACACCGATGAATCAATGGCAACGTTTGCTGACCCGTTGCCAAACGTTGTCACGCCAGTTGACGAAAGGCTGGTAAATGCACCAGTTGAAGGGGTGGTTGCACCGATTGCAGTTGAATTGATACCGGTTGAGGTAGTATTAAAGTTTGCCGATGTAACTATTAAATTACCAGATGAATCTGTGGTTAAACTTGCATCGGTAATGCTTACGCCGGATGAGTATAAAGTTAAACTGCCGTCGAGCACTTCATTGGTGCCAAGGTAAATATGGCCTGCGCTTGTGTCTAAATAATATTTTGCAGCCGCAATCGATGTTCCACCAACCACAATGTCATCGGTGGTTGTCGTCAAATAAACAAAACCAGTTTGTTGAGTCCACTTGGATGCTCCGGAACCTATCGCACTATCAAAATCTTTGAGCACAGCTTGCAAGAGTGTGTTATTGGAATTGGTAAACTCGTCATAAACGCCAACCAAGTTGGCGCCTGAGGTTAAGTTTGATACTCCCGCGTCGTTGAGGCCAATTGTGCCAATTGTTAGGTCGCCGCCGGCATTGATGGTTAAATTGACCACATCAGAAACTGTGCCCGAGCTTATGTCAACGCCGTTTATCGTTTCGGCGGTTGCGGCTGTAATTGCTCCTGATGCTGAGATGGTTGTTACTCCAGAAACTGCACCGGCACCGGTTATGGTCCAAGTGCTGTTGGATAAGGTGTCGGATGCGCCAATGTTTACTTGGTTAGCGCTTCCCGAGTCAAGTGTTATTGCAGCGTTGTTGGACGAAATGTTACCGGAATTAATCTGTAGGGTATCTCCGGAGGCTACAATTAAGTTGCCTGATGATGAATCAAGTGTTAAATCAGCTGCGCCTCCCGAGGATACTGTCACTGCTCCGGAGCCTGTATAAATAGGGGAAGTAAGTGATGTAGCTACCGTTACTGTGCCTGTAAAGTTGGCAGCCGATGAGATAGTTTGGCTATTGTAAGTCCCACCTGTAAAATTCCCTGATGAACCGGTTATGCTCCAATTTGTGCCCGACAAATCATTGGCACCCGCAGATAGCGCGGTTGCAATCTCTGCATCAGAAACATCAATTGCCGTTGTAATTGCGGTTGATGTTGCGCCTGTTATCTGAATACCGGTTGTAAGCGCTTGGCCGGTATCCGTGTGGTTGATTGCAAGCGCACTGTCTAAAGATGCTGTGCCATCAGCAACTTCGATGTAGAAGCCTCTGCCTGTTCCGGAAGTAGCTGTATTATCGGTAACGGTTAGTTGTATTAAGTCAGCTATAGTTCCCGAAATAGAAAGTAGATCCGTGGAAAGGGTGGAGTTGGTCAAGCTTACGTTTTCGCTACCCGCAAGACTGAAATCGGTATCAGTTGAGAAAGTTACCAAGCTTCCTGTGTCGGTGATCGATGCATCGCCAAGGGTTTGGGCACCTGTAAACTTAGCAAGGGTATTAGTAGTTCCACCAGCAGTTGTTACGCCCCCTCCTGTGCCTACACAATTACCTGCCGAGGCTAAACATATCGTATCCGAAGAACCTACTCCTGAAGGTAAACCGAGTGTTGTCGTTGTGCTCGTGGCAATGTTGGTAAGGTCAAGCTGGAGCTTTCTGGTGTTGTCAATATTATCTTGAAAGAAAGTTACATTATCAGTAAACGTTTTATTTATAAGCGTTTGAGTTGCTGCAAGTCCAACAAAGGTGTCATCACTCCCAAAATCGGGAATGGTGTAAGTTCTACTCGTACTCGGAGCGGTTGATGAAATGGTGGTCGTATTGGTGGTCCCAAGTGTTAATTGATTTGTAGTTGCGGAAAGAGAAAGCGACGCAAAAGTGGGTGTTGCAGCAGTGTGAATGTTTTGCGGGGTTGAAAGTGTGACAGCTCCGGTTGATGCAGACACGTTGACTTGGTTAGTAGTTCCCGTTAATGAAGTAACTCCAGCATTATTAAGAGTTATCGAGCCTGAGCTACTCGCAATACTAATTCCGGTGCCTGCTGAAAGGAAATTTACATCCCAGCCATTACTGGCATTGCCAATTAATATCTGGCCGGTAACAGGTGCTACTGATGTTCCAGTCCCACCTTGAGCGATGGCTAATTGAGCTGAAGAGCTAAGAGTCCCGGAAGCAACAGTAACTACCCCGTCAGTTGTTAGCCCGCTGAAGGTAATTGTGCCCGATGAGGTGATACCAGTTGCTCCGGAAATAACTCCGGCTGTGGAGATATCCAGTGCATTTGATATCAACTGGAAATTGCCAGTAGCGTTGCCGATTGTTGTGGCGACACCTGCACCAGAGCCTAATGTTGTTGTGCTGGTTGATGTTAGGGTTGTGAATGCACCAGTAGATGGAGTAGTAGCGCCGATTGCAGTCGAGTTTATGCCTGTTGATGTGGTGTTGAAATTAGCAGAAGTAACAATTAAGTCACCAGTTGAGTTTGTTGTTAAGGTTGCGTCAGTAATGCTTACACCAGATGAGAAAAGAGTTATCGCTCCATCTAGGCTTTCGTTGGTCCCTAAATACAAATTACCGGCATCATTATCAAAATAAAATGAACTTGTGGCTTGAGTTGTTCCCCCAATCGCAACGTCATCAGTTGTATTTGATAGATAAACAAAACCAGTTTGCTGAGTCCATTTGGAACTACCAGCTCCTATTGCTGCATCGAGGTCATCGAGGACGTCTTGAAGATTTGAGGCGCTGGAATTTGCAAGTTCTGTGCTGTAGACACCAACTCTATAAGCACCTGATGTGATATTGCTGGTTCCTACATCACTCAATCCTACTGTTCCAAAGACGATATCTTCGGTTGCCGGGATAGTTATGGTCCCGGCTGCTGAAACTTGAAATGCATCAGATGTTCCGGCAGTGAGTGTTCCTGCGATATCCCAATTACCAGCGACACCTGTGGGAGTAGTTAATTGAGCTGCAAGTTGGATGTTGACTTCACCAGATGGACTTTCGGATAAATCAAAATCCCCACCCGCGAAGTCGATAGTGGTTGCTGTAGCTGTATTTATTGTTACATCTGACTCTTGAACAACATCAATTCCATGATCTGTTGCGGTAGAATTGTTTATCCAGGTAAATCCGCCTGTAGATGAGTTATAGCTTAAGATATAACCATTAGTGGCGGAGTTTGATACATATAGATCTACTTCTTTGACAGTGTCATCGGTAATTTCCGAGGAATCGATTGCTGTTCCCAAAGTAGTTTGTAGGGCGCCACTTGAAATTTGTAAACCA
>CAYTOP010000013.1:0-19370 GCA_964439585.1 uncultured Gammaproteobacteria bacterium | reverse complement strand
AGGAAATTCCATCGACTTCCAAATCACCTGTGATATAAAGATCTCCTCCGGCTAAATCAACCGAACCTGCTGTTCCGTCGCCAATCGAAATACCTCCACCAGAAGGATTGATAACCAAGTCTCCAGAGGATGTAAGATTATTCCCCGATAAATTAAGTGTTCCGGCAATATCGTTTGCAGTTCCTACAACATTTATAGAGTTATTTACTGTTGTTGTCCCAGAAGCTGCGCCTAAATTTAGTGTAGTAGCAACGCCCCCTATGTTAACCGTTGTTGCATTGGTATCGAAAAGGGTTGCTGAGTCTGAAGTTGTGGTAACTGTGCCAGAATTTACTGCAAGCTCGCCGGCAATTTGAACATCTTGTGCAAAACTGGCATTTTCTTTAAAAGCGCTTTCAACATTAATGTTGAAGATAATATTAGAAAACGATGTGGCGGCTAAAACCTTTTGGTCAAGGTTATTGGGCTTTGTAGGAATATTAATGGCAATGTTCTTAGACCTAAAAAAGCCATTTATACCTGCAACATATCTTCTCAGTGGGGGAATCTTGGCAAGTGCCACTAGAGTTGCAATGAAAAGCATTAAGCCAACTGAAGTAGTAAGTATGCGTTTGTTTATTTTTGGGAGGCTTTGATAAATGTTTGGTATTTCTTTAACAAATTTTGGTTCCTCCTCAATTTCTTTAAGCAGCTGTTTATTTACTGTGGGTAAAATTATATTTTCTGTCGTAATTTTGGAAGGACGCGGTAAGTTATGGCGCTGAGTCAGTTTGGAGGTTTTGGTGATTCTTTTTTTCTTACCCTTTTCTTTTTTAAAGTTTTCGATTTGGGAAAGTAAATATCTTCTATGACCTCCTGAAGTCCTAAGTGGCATTAGAATTCCTCGCTTTTCCCAGCGTCTTAGCGTTTTGCCGGTAACGTCGAGCATTTTTGCAGCATCTTTAACATTCAGCTGAGGGTTGGCATTATCTGGCAGGTTGCTCATAAATTTGTGATTAAAATATTAGACTTTAAAAATTAGACATTTAGCTTTGTAATGTCTAATTTTAGGTGCATACTTCATTAAGACATTTTCCGCATTTGTTGTCAAGCTTATTTTTGCCTCAAAATATATGCATTTCGCCAAAGTTGCTAGTTTTAGTAAGTTTTTAGGTTTGAATTTTGATGACGTTTTCTTTGCAGTTGTATTTGTTTTGATGTTGGAAATAATAACTTCTGCTAATTTCAGTAACTTTTTAAAATAATTTGACAGTTTTCCATCGTTCTTAGTTATAAAGCGTTTAGGTCTCGTAAAAATCATGCTTGCGAGGTCGGGTGAGGCTATCAATGTAAGTATTGGGCGTTGTTTAGATTTGTAAGCCAGGATATGAACTAATGGTTGGAGCTGATAACTTTGTTAGATAAACTTGAGTTGTAATTAACGCAAATCCTACGGATAATCGATAATATTAAATTATATCAAGGCTAATGCGTTTAATATGCGTTAATTAATCAACATGTTGCTTATTTAGAATTAGATGCTTTTAAAACTTTTTCTACTAGCTAAGTTAAAAAAACTTATTTTTGATATTGCTTAATTCGGTGTCTATCTCAAAGTATGTTCATCGGTTCGGAATTTATAAGATTGTTGGTAGAGAAAGGCATTAGGAAGTAAACTACCTCAGTTATGGTCCTCGGTCCTCTAGCACGAAGCACTGGGCAGGGGTGAGTCTCTATATTCGCTTCATCTGTGATTGGAGATACTTAAATAAAGCTTACTTAACACTAGTTTCAGAATAATTCGAGTTTTGCACCCAGGAAGAACCCATTCTTAATAATGAACACTTAGTTGTTGGGTATAGATTGTTTAATGCATCAAAGTCCGCAAGTCGAAAATTTCAAGCTTTTGTGGTTAGGGAGAGGTAACTATCGTTTACAATTATTTAGGCACGAATACCTAAGCAAATGTTGGACAAAACAAGAAAGGATAAAATTTAATTATTAAATATTACCCATAGTAAGATATTATATATCATATTTCGATTTAGCTTCATAAAAAACTATGCATCATAGAAATATTGGACATTACAACCTCAAATATTAGACATTAAATTGTCAATATTATTACCTCCATAATTATATGGTGAACCAATATTGCTTTTTAACCTTACTTTAACTAGCATTAATGTTAGGCATTATGTTTAAACTTAATTATGGATTGCTAGTTTGGTGTATCATTACTAGCCTTTTTTTGACCGGAGTGCCTAAAAGTGTATATGCTCAAGTAAGTTCCTCTGGTATTGCTATTACTATTCCCATAGACGAGACAAACTTAAACGACGGTGATGTAATTTGTTCTTATGAAGAAGGCTACAAACCATGCAATAGCGAATATGACCCTGCAATCTTTGCAGTTTATACTGAAAATCCATCTGCTTCTATTGAAGATCGGGATATTGAAAACGGCAAGTTTGTAATAACCTCAGGGGTGACCAAAGTTAGAGTGAGCAATGCAAACGGAGATATTAAGGCAGGGAACTTCGTGACTAGTTCAGAAAACGCTGGAGTAGCAATGTTGGCTATTCGCAATGGCTATGTAATCGGAACTGCATTAGAGGATTACAGCCCTCAGAATTCATCTGACGTTGGGCAAATAGTTGTTTCGATAAGTGTTCACCCGGCTGCAAGCCTTACAGGGCCACAATCGAATTTGCTGCAGTTTATTCGCCAAGGTCTAACTGTGCCTATTTTTGAGCCATTAGAATCATTTCGGTATATATTAGCCATTATTATTGTATTGTTATCGTTTGCACTGGGTATGATATATTTTGGTAGGGTTGCCAAAGCAGGAGTAGAAGCGGTTGGCAGGAATCCATTAGCGCATAAAGTTATTCAGTTTAACGTAATTATGAATATTATCCTGACGATTGTGATTATATTGGTTGGATTGGGGATAGCGTATTTAATACTTATTTTGTGACATGGAGTGGAAAAGTCTAAGATAAGAGTAGTAAGGTATGTGTAGTTGACCACATCTACTCTCCGGCTCTTCTGCTCTTTTTCTCTAACTTATGTTTAATCTGCCTTTTCTAAAAAGTAAAAACAAGAGGGGTGTTAAGCCCTTAGTGTTGGTTATAATGGACGGTTTTGGTTTGGCTCCACCTTCAAACGGTAACGCGATTACCTTAGCTAAAACTCCTAATTTTGACAGATATATGCATACTTTTCCGCATGGTGATTTAATCGCTTCAGGTGAGGCTGTAGGTTTGCCTGCGAATGAAGTAGGCAATACCGAGGTGGGTCATTTAACAATTGGGGCTGGTAGAGTTATCTTTCAGGATTTGAAAAGAATTAATGTGAGTATTGAAAAAGGTGGTTTTTATGATAACAAAGCGTTTTTGAAAGCCGCTGCTCATGCAAAGGAATACAGTTCAAAGATACATCTTATGGGATTGGTTGGCTCCGGGAATGTTCATTCTTCGATTGAGCATCTAAATGCACTTCTTCAGTTTTGCAAAAAGGAGGATTTAAATAGAGTTTACCTGCATATTTTTACTGATGGGCGTGATTCGCCGCCTCAAGATGGAATTATGCAATGGATAGAGACAGACGTTGGCCGAGAACGGAGAAGGCTTATAACGCGATTGTTCTTGGTCGCGGGGTTTATGCTAACTCGGCAGAAGAAGCTATATCTAACTCGTATAAGACGGGCAAGACTGATGAATTTATTGAGCCCTCAGTCATGGTTTATAATGGTGCCCCAATAGCTACTGTTGATGATAACGATGCTGTAATCTTTTTCAACTTTAGGGTAGACAGACCTAAACAGCTCGCAATGGCCTTCGTGCTGGGTAACTTTGAAAACCTAACAACATTTGATTTTGGTTATGATCCTGAAACAAGTAGAAATGTTGGTGAAGTGGAAGTTGGAGCGACTTTTAAGCGAGGAAAGGTGGCGAAAAACATTTTTTTTGTTACCATGACCGAGTATCAGAAGGGATTAGCTGTTAGTGCTGTAGCATTTGGACCGGAAGTTGTAAATGACTCTCTTCCGAGTGTTTTGTCAGAAAATAAACTTAAGCAACTCCATATGGCTGAAAGCGAGAAGGAGCGTTTTATAACTTATTACCTTAATGGTTTGCGTGAACAACCTCTTGAGGGTGAAGATGATATGATAATTCCTTCACCCAAGATTGCGACTTACGATTTGAAGCCGGAAATGTCGCTTCCTCAACTTGTTGGAACACTTACCAAAGAGATTAATCGCAATATCTATGGCTTTGTGGCGGTTAATTTTGCTAATCCGGACATGGTGGCTCACACGGGCAACATTGCTGCGACCATAAATGCTATTGAGTTCGTAGATAGATACCTCGGTAATTTAGTTGATGCTATATTGAAGCTAAATGGAAGGTTAATAATAACCGCCGATCATGGAAATGCAGAAGAACTACTCACTTTTCCGGCATCAACATTTTTTTATACAACCTCTCATGGCAATGTGAATACCGATCATTCAAGTAATCCTGTTCCAGTAATATTTATCGGCAATGGCCTTATAAACAAAAAAACAGCTCCCATAAAAGGTGCTTTAAGTGACATTGGGCCTACAATTTTAACAATGCTAGGAATTCCTGTTCCGTCTGTTATGACCGGAAAGAATTTGTTACTATGATTTCAAGGATGCCGTGTCATCTGACACGGATAAATTGACAATGTATGCATTGGTTATTCATACAGAGCCAACATTTTTCCTTAGAGACATAATTAAACCTTTTAAAATTAATAAAAGAAAGCTGTAGCCTAACTGACCATAGAAGATGTTAATATGAACTGCGTAACAATAACAGATTTTTCAAATACTAATACCTTGTAACTCACAAACAGATTTTGCATAGTTTATTTGCTTACAGTTATATACATCTAAATATATCACAATGTCTAATTTCGAACCCACTCTAGTAAACATTCTAATAATTGTAAGTATCTCGTTTGGGCTTTTATTGGTTGGGGTAATAATTACTTATTTTTGGCTTGTCAAAAAATATTTATCGTTAGAACACGACAAAGCAAAGAGTCAAGCTGAAATTGTTAGTCAATCACAAAAAATCCTTCAGGACGCACAAGCAAGTGCTAATCAGATTGTAAAAGAGGCTTCGTTGAAGGCTGAATCGATTATTAAGGGGGCAAATGAATTTAATGCGAGTGCTGATCAAGTAATCACACATCTTCTTGAAGCTCAATCACATAATTATCTTGCTGCCTACCAAAAAGCCCTGGATTCCCTTGAGCAGGGGATATTAAACCAGATGAAAGCCGCACCTGGCGATGTAAAAAAGGGTATTCAAGACCAACTACTTTTGGTAGGAGAAAATCTTAGCAAAGAACTTACTGGGACTCAAAATGAATTTAGAAACGCCTTAGAAAATACTTATAAAAGTATGCAAGTTGATCTTGATAAATATAAAAAAGCAAAACTTGCTAAGGTTGACGAAAGTATTGTAAATGCAATCGAAGAAATTGCAAAAGTCGTAATAGCAAAAACAATTCCTATAGAAGAGCATGAGGAATTAGTAGTAAAAGCGCTTGACCAGGCTAAAAAGGAGGGTCTTTTTAACTAGTATCAATACTGCCTATGTACTCTGATTTACTTTCTCTATTACGGACAAAATATGAAGCTGAGGAGCTTTTGGAGGAGCTTAATGGTTTATTGAGAAGTATCTACGAAGGGCAGGGGGGAAAGTTTGATTTCGTTATTCAGTCTGCGGTTAGGTCGGAAGTGGCTAAAATAATAAAACAAGACCTTGAAGAGCTTAAAGTGGATAAGCAAAAGTATCTTGAGGATGTAATCGAAAAGATTAAGTCAATCGAAGTATTAAAAATAAAAGTTGCCTACCATCCCAGCGAGGGAGACATTGAAAAAATATATACTTTTGTAAAAAAGTATGTCGAATTGGATGTACTTTTGGAGATAACAACTGACCCTCAAATAATGGGTGGGGCGATATTTATGTATAAAGGTGAGTATCGTGATTGCTCGCTGTTGAAAACTTTCAATGCAAATAAAAACGCAATAACCACTAGCCTAGAGAGTTCACTTTCAATTTCCTAAAATGTCAATTTCCTAAATATGGAGGACTTCAAGTTTTATCTCGATAAAATCGGTGAAGTTGGTTTTGTCGAAGAGGTGGTTCATTCAATAGTTTATGTTTCTGGGATACCCCAGTCTCATCCGACAGAAGTGGTTGTGTTTGAATCTGGTGATATAGGTCAGGTTATGAGTATAAGCAAGGATCAAGTCGAAGTCCTTCTTTTATCAAAAACCCAAGTACGAGTCGGTGCACAAGTTGCTAGAACTGGAAGGCTTTTACAGGTTGAAGTTGGTAAAAACGTATTGGGCAGGATTATCGACCCCCTTGGAAGGCCTCATGATGGAGGGGGAGTTGCAAAAAAGGCTGGGCCAGGTGAATCGGAGTTGCGAGCTATAGATATTAAGCCTCAAAATATGTTAAATAGGCAACCAGTAGTTGAACCATTTGAAACTGGTGTTTCGATTGTTGATTTGGTTGTTCCTTTGGGAAAAGGTCAAAGAGAATTAGTAATTGGTGATAGAAAAACTGGTAAAACTGAGTTTTTGCTGCAAACAATAATGACACAGGCGGCTCGCGGCACAATTTGTATCTATGCTGCAATTGCACAAAAAAATCTCGATATCAAAAGACTCTTTGGATATTTTAATGATTCTGGTATCAAAGACCAAACTGTAATAGTCGCATCAAAGTCTGAAGATCCGTCGGGTTTGATATTTTTAACGCCCTATACGGCAATGACGATTGCAGAATTTTTCCGTGACAAGGGAATGGATGTACTGGTAATTCTTGATGACATGAGTGGTCATGCAAGATATTATCGTGAGATTTCTCTTTTGGCACGCAGATTTCCAGGTCGAAGTGCATATCCTGGTGATATTTTCTACGTTCACGCAAGGCTTATAGAAAGGGCAGGTAACTTTAAGAAAGGCTCAATAACCTGCCTGCCGCTTGCGGAATCGATTATGGGAGATTTGTCTGGCTATATTCAGACAAACTTAATGGCTATGACTGATGGACACATTTATTTTGATATTGAACTTTACAATCAAGGTAAACGCCCTTCAGTAAGCCCATTTCTTTCTGTTACAAGAGTTGGACATCAAACACAAACACCGTTGGAGAAAGATATCAGTCGTGAACTTAGCAGTTTTCTTGTTAATTACGAAAGAATGAAAACATTTTTACATTTTGGGACAGAAGTGAGTGAGTCCGTACGGAGAACTTTAGATTTGGGAAAAAAGCTAGACCTTTTCTTTAATCAACCTGCCCAGATTATTATTCCAATAAATGTCAATATACTTTTAATTGGGGCTTTGTGGGCTGGTTTGTGGAACGAGATTAAGGCAGAAGATATGAAGCTGGAAATGATCAATATCGCAAATTATTACAAAAGTAATCAGAACTACAAAGGTCAGATTGATACAAAGGTTAAAGGGTTTGCTAACTTTTCTCAACTAATAGATTATTTACGGCAAGATGATAGTTTAGTTCAAATGGTTAGAACTGCAACAAAACGCTAACTAATATATCTATAGACATCATTTTATATCAGTAAAACTATGACGATATTTGATGAGAAGCAAGTACAATCTGAAATAACACAGTTGTCAGCTCTTAAAAGCTTGGTTGAAGTTTATGGGGAAATAGCCTCGATAAGAATGAGAAAAATTCGTGGCTATGTATTGCAAAATAGGGATTTTATCGGCGCCATAAACGATATATTTAAGGATTCTCTGGCTTCGTATGCCAATAAAATTGCTAAACTGGTAAATAAAGGCCAAATTAGGAAGGGCGGGCGAGTTACCTTTCTATCACACAATGGCAGAACAGTTGCGGTTTTGATTTCAGCCAATACCGGATTTTATGGTGAAGTTATCCAGAATACCTTCCAAATGTTTTTAAAAGAGGTTCGCGATAAAGATTTTGAAGTGACAATAATTGGCAAGCTCGGTTTATCACTTTATTTGGCAGCAGAACCTACAAGACCGTATACCTATTTTGACTTACCGGATTATGGGGTTGATGATACAAAACTAGGAGAAGTTATCAGGCATCTTGTCCAATACGAAGAACTGCGAGTATTTTATGGTAAATATGTTTCAGTTGTTACCCAAAAACCAACAATGTTTAATATATCGGCAGGTACTCCGGTTTCTGATAAGGTTGTAAAGCCAGAACATGAATATATATTTGAACCGAGTGTCGAAAAGATTTTGATGTTTTTTGAGACTCAAATTTTTGCGTCACTTTTTGAACAGTCACTTAGAGAGTCACAACTTGCCAAGTTTGCTTCTAGGATTATGGCAATGGATAAGGCGGGTGAGAATATTAGAGGTAAAATAAAAGAAGTGAGATTGGATGGTTTGAGGCTGGAGCACAGGATTGCAAATAAAAAGCAGCTAAATTCGCTCGCACCAATTTTTATTAAACAGCCATGGTAAAAAAGAACGAAAACAAAGGAAAGGTAGTAAGCATTAGAGGTCAAGTTATTGAGGTATCATTCTCTGATGAAAAACCTGCAATACATGATCTTTTATATTTTGAGGATGATCCCGAAGTTCGGATGGAGGTCTTTTCGTCTTCTGGACCTGATACTTTTTATTGTCTTGCTCTTTCATCCACACAAAAGCTTTATCGCGGAGCTACGATTCTTAACTCTTTGACACAAATACTTTTTCCGGTGGGACCAACGCTTTTGGGGAGAGTGGTAGACATATTTGGCCGGCCAATTGATTACCTGGGAGATATAAAAACGGCTGCTAGTGTGCCCATCCATCGTGGTTCGAGTGCTGAGGTTTCAGCTGCAAAACAAGAAATTTTGGAAACTGGAATAAAAGTGCTAGATATCTTCTCACCCCTAATCAAAGGTGGCAAAGTTGGTCTATTTGGAGGTGCTGGTGTGGGTAAAACGATTCTTCTAACAGAAGTGTTACATAACATTGTTGGTCGGGCAAAGGAAAGATCGGTTTCCGTTTTTGCTGGAATTGGGGAAAGGGCTAGGGAGGGGCTGGAGTTGTATGAGTCTTTGAAGGCAAGTAAGGTCATAGGAAATTCATCACTCATATTTGGACCTATGGGAGAAAATCCTGCTATTAGATTTTTGACTGCTTTTTCAGCTGCAACTCTTGCTGAATATTTCCGCGACCAGGAAAAGCGAGACGTATTGTTCTTTATTGATAATGTTTATAGGTTTGCGCAAGCTGGAAACGAGCTTTCAACGCTAACAAGCACGATTCCATCAGAGGATGGTTATCAAGCAACACTAGAATCTGAGATGGCTAAATTCCACGAGCGATTATTACCAACAGAAAATGCAAAAATAACCACAGTTGAAGCAATCTACGTACCTGCAGATGACCTTTTAGATCACGGCGTTCAGTCAATTTTTCCCTATCTAGATTCCATATTAGTACTCTCTAGGAGTTTGTATCAGGAAGGCTTACTACCTGCCGTAGATATTTTAAATTCAACTTCTGGTTCACTTAGCCCCGCCATAGTTGGTGAGAAGCACTATGAGGTTGCCGTTAAGGCAAAATCGATTCTAAAGCAATCTGAGAGCCTTGAGAGGATAGTTTCATTGGTGGGTGAGTCTGAATTGTCAGGAGATGATCAATTAGTATTTAGGAGAGCCAGAAAGATTCGCAACTTTATGACTCAAAGCTTCTTTGTGGCGTCAGGACAAAAGGGTATGCAGGGAGTTTATGTTCCCCTTAAAACTGCTGTGGACGATCTGGATGGCATTATTGAGGGTAAATATGACCATCTGCCTGAAGAGAAATTCTTATTTGTTGGAAGCGTGTCTGAGATAAAAAGTGGATAACACAAATATTTTACTGACAATTAGAGCCAGAGACGGAATCGTCTATGAAGGAAAAGTCCAATCAGTTACGTCAGTAAACGAGACGGGGAAATTCGACATCTTGCCTGAGCATGCCAATTTCATCTCTCTAATTAAAGATACCGTTGTAATTAAAGATATCCAGGGTTCTATGAAGAAAATAAAAATAGACGTTGGCCTTTTAAGAACAAGGCAAAATAAGGTAGAAATATATTTAGGGATTGACAGCAGTTCAACCTCAAGAAACTCACTACTTTAGTCGTGGAGGAATTTAAACCATTATAAAGTTCATTTGCGTCAGGCAAATGTGATCGTTAGGAGCAACGGTTTTAGCCATGGAAATATACAGGCTTCAAGTTCGTAATTGAATACATTTTACTAGATATTATGTGTGTACTATTCTATGAGAATTTGCTTGTAACCTGCGGAAATAACTGATTTATTTAAAACTAAAGTACAAAATGAAGGACATCTTTTCGTGTAAACTGCACACATAAAGTGTTAAATGAATTGTCAGTAACGATATATTATAGGTCTGATTAGCACTCTCTTAATACATGTGCTAAGAAAATAAAGGACATGTTTTTCCTTAATTATTGACGATTATTGACAGAGATAGATTTATCGACAAGTATTTTCTGAAATTATCTTAAGTACGTTAATGCTTGATTTTTATTTGACTAAACAGCTGATTATATTTTGTGAAACAATCGTTCTAATAATCTAGTAGGATGTATCCATTTTTTCGGAAAAAATACCAGTCGATATTAATAATAAGACCTGATTTGGTACGATATATTTCGACATCTTATACATAGATATAAGTAGCTAACGAAAATGGTATTTTATAAGCTATTTGCCTAGTTTCAGTAAACTTGTTATGCAAAAAAATAGTTTTTGAGTATAATCAAAGAAAATGGTAGTCAAAAACTTTGATCACAAAAAAATAGACAAAAAGTGGCAGAAGAGGTGGGGTGAGGACGGTATTTACAGTACTACCAAGATGGCCTCAGTAATAAAGCCATTTTATAACTTGTGGATGTTTCCATATCCTTCGGCTGAGGGAGTGCACGTTGGCACAATTTTTTCGTCAACCGGAAGTGATGTTTATGGTAGATTTATGCGCATGAACGGCTTTGAAGTATTCCAGCCGATTGGTTATGACTCGTTTGGAATTCACTCAGAAAATTACGCTTTAAAGATTGGTGAGACGCCTCAAAAAATGCTTGCTCGCACCATACCGCATTACCAGAATCAGTTTCAACAGATTGGTCATGGTTATGATTGGACACGTACAGTTACGACTTCAGACGTTGACTACTACAAGTGGACCCAGTGGCTATTTGTTCAGCTTTTCAAAGCTGGTCTTGCGTATAGACAAAAATCAAAGGTTAATTGGTGTCCATCGTGTAAAACTGTATTAGCTGATGAGCAGGTTGTAACCCCGTCTCAAGCCGGCAAGGATCCGAAGAACGCGCAGGGGGAAGAGGTTAAGTTGGAGGAAGGCATGCAGGTTTGTGAACGGTGTGGAACTTTGGTTCAGCAAAAGGATCTTGAACAGTGGTTTTTTAGGATTACCGAATACGCGGACAAGCTTTTATCTAATTTAGACAAGATTAACTGGCCAGAAAAAATTAAACTAGCACAAAGGAATTGGATTGGTAAGAAAGAAGGAATAAATATTGAATATCAGGTTGAGACAACTAAACAGAAAGTTGTTGTATGGACTTCCAGACCCGACACTAACTTTGGGGCGACTTTTATTGTATTGGCACCTGAGAATCCATTGGTTGAAAAAATTACAACCGATGATAATAAAGAAGCTGTATCAAAATATATTGAAATATCAAAAAAGATATCAAAAGAAGAGAGAACTTCAGAAGGAAACGAAAAAACTGGCGCATTTACTGGAGCATATGCAGTAAATAATGTAAACGGATATCGAATGCCGATATATGTTTCGGATTTTGTGCTTATGGATGTTGGAACCGGCGCGGTCGTCGGTGTGCCTGGTCATGACAAACGTGACTTTGAATTTGCAAAAAAGTTCAACTTACCTATTAAGAGAGTTGTCGTTGGTTTGGATGGCGATGACTCTGAAATAAGTAATTTTGATCAGGTTCAAGAGGAAGAGGGGAAAATGGTTAATTCTGAATTTTTAAATGGCCTGGATATACATAAAGCTACTGAAAAGATGATGGACTATTTTGAAGAAAAAGGCTGGGGGAAGCGGGAAACAAATTATCATCTTCGTGACTGGCTTATTTCAAGGCAACGATATTGGGGCCCGCCAATTCCCATGATTTATTGTAAACATTGTGCGAACAATAAAGATTCTTGGTTCACCTTGAAAGGAGTTACCTTTAAAGTAGATCATAAAAATGACTATGTTTTTGATTCTGCCGGTTGGTATCCTGAAGAAAATTTACCTTTAGTATTGCCGGATTTGGTTGATTACCAGCCAAAGGGAACCGGTAGAGGACCCTTGGCTGATCATCCTGAGTATTATGAAGTTAAATGTCCAAGTTGTGGTAACAAGGCCAAAAGAGAAACTGACGTTAGCGACACATTCTTGGATTCCTCATGGTATTTCTTGCGCTATCCAACTGTTGGTGCAAAAAGCGCTAGTAAGATGTCTTATGATACGAATATTACAAAAAAGTGGCTACCAGTTTCTTTGTATTTTGGCGGTGCAGAGCATGCAGTGCTACATTTGATGTATTCCCGCTTTGTTACCATGTTTTTGAGTGATTTAGGTCTTTTGGACTTTGAAGAGCCCTTTCCATGGTTTTATGCACACGGGTTGATGATCAAAGACGGTGCTAAGATGAGTAAAAGTCGTGGAAACATTGTAAACCCTGACGACTATATAGAAAAATTCGGTGCAGATACTTTGAGACTTTATTTGATGTTTATGGGGCCGATGGATGGTTACCCGGATTTTCGTGACACGGGAATTGAGGGGACCAGGAGATTTGTCGAGCGATTATGGGATTTGTTTACAAATTATAAGGACAAAGTATCGGTAGAAGAACGAACTGCAAATGAAATATTAGTTAAGATGCATCAAACCATCAAAAAGGTCACAGAAGATATGAAGGAGTTTCGGTACAACACGGCAATTGCGTCGATAATGGAATTTGTTAATCTTCTTCGAGAAATTGCAACAAGGAAACCGACACAGAAAATAGGTAAGAAAAATGCTGAAAGCACCGAGTGGAATGAAGCTTTAGTAAATCTTTGTTTGATGCTGGCGCCGTTTGTTCCCCATATGGCAGAGGAGGTCTGGTGTGAAGTTTTGGGTCAGAGATATTCCGTGCACCATGCTGCATGGCCCAGGTACAAAGAGGAATTTATAAGAGAGCTGGAAGTTACTGTTGTGGTTCAAATTAACGGGAAGGTTAGAACTACTTTGAAGCTAGATAATGCTAAAGCAATGGACAAGGAAAATGTAATCAACAAGGCTAAGGCTGATGAAAAAGTTAAGAAGTGGCTTGCGGGTAAAAAAATCAAAAGCGAAATTTTTATAGCTGGTAAATTGATAAATCTTGTCGTAACCTGAGAGTATTAGATATTGTTTAGTTTGGTTTATATGGCGGAACATCAAAGTGACATAAAGCCATCGTACTCGATCGCCTTCAGTGGAGGTACTGTTGATGACGTACTGACAGAATTGGCACAAAAACGCAATGTAACAAAAGCAGTGGTACTCAAAAGAGCTTTAGAGCGTTATGATCAAATGGAACCTGCTCAAAAGAGAATTTCTTACGAAGGTTCAGAACCTGAGTGTGAAATACCTCAAATACCATCTGACGGTCCACTTTTACATTATTGAGCCTCGGTGAACAAATTCAAAAGGAATAGAGCCCTCATTTTCTTATTTACCTCATGCTTTATTTGGAGTTAAACTGAATATCAAATGCCTGAGGACAAAGTGAATGATCCCGATGAGGAGGTGTTTGACGATTCCAGTTTTATGGCCCGTTTCAGAAACGGTGACTATGTCGCTTTAGTCAATGAAAACAGAGCTCAAATTCTTTTTGCATTAACAGGCCTAATATTGGTGGCAATAGGCCTGTTTTTATATAAATCAGGCTTCCTTGGTAGTTCGAACAATATCGAAGTCATAGAGGACATTACGCAAAGTCAGGAAGATGGTTCTAAAATTTATGTAGAAGTAGCAGGGGCGGTAGAAAAGCCAGGGGTTTTTGCAATGCAAAACGGGGACAGAATTAATGACTTATTGGTTGCTTCTGGTGGCTTTTCCGCCGACGCAGACCGTGAGTGGGTAGAAAAAACAGTTAATCGGGCGGCCATACTTACAGATGGTCAAAAAGTGTATATACCACACCAAAATGAGCAGTCGTCGGTAATGAGTGCTAAAGACGTTAGCTTCGACGAAAATTCTTCAAAAAATACGAATAATATCCAAACATATATGATAAATATCAATACCGCAAGTCAATCAGAGCTAGAATCCTTAAGAGGAATTGGCCCTGTTACTGGGAAAAATATAATTGATCACAGACCTTACTCAGATGTGTCTGAATTGTTGTCACGAGGTGTCTTAAAGAAAAATGTGTATGAAGACAACAAAGATAAGATGACAGTGTATTGATTAGTTGATGGTTATTGGTGAGTAGTCACTTGGTCGGTGTTTTTCCAGAAAATTATATTATGCGGAGATATGTACTGTGGTTTGTTATCGTCTTGGTAATAATTCTTCGGTATATAGTGACTCGGCCAAATTTTCCCCAGGGAAAATTAATAAGAATTACCGAAAAAGTTTCATCCGAGCCAACAAGATTCGAAAAATATCAAAGCCTAAGACTATCTGGCATTAAGATTTATTTACCCTTGTATCCGGAAATTAACTATGGTGATATGGTAGTGGTCGAAGGGCGAGTTGAAGGTAACAAATTAAGAAGTCCAAAATTGATTGATAAAAGGGATGGTGGCGGGTTGTATGCTCTTCGGCAGAAACTGTTAGCATTTTATTCACATGCCTTTCCTAGACCACATTCTTCTTTGGTTGCTGGAACAGTTATAGGTTCCAAGGCTGGCATATCACAACAATTTTGGGATAAGCTCAAGACTACGGGTACCGCTCATATCGTAGTAGCTTCGGGAATGAATGTGACACTCGTAGCGGGATTTTTAATAAATGCACTGGTACTTTGGCTACCAAGAAAGCGAGCGGTTAGCATAACGCTTATAGGAATTTGGTTATATAGCTTGTTTTCTGGCTTTGATGCTCCAATTGTGCGGGCTGCTATTATGGCTTCTATTACTTTTACAGCTCAACTTTACGGCAGGATCTATAGTGCTGGGCGTGCGCTACTTTTTTCAGCAGCGGTCATGCTGGTAATCAAACCGGTCTGGATTATTGACCTTGGTTTTGGCCTCTCGTTTGTCGCAACAGGTTCGCTTGTCCTATTCCAAAAAAGACTTACAAAGTTATTAAGTCGAGTACCGGCGTTTTTAAGAGAAGATTTGGCGACAACACTCGCGGCTCAAATTGGCGTAGCTCCAATTCTGTATGTTTATTTCGGTCAGTTTAATCCGTTGTCACCAATTATCAATGCGCTAGTTTTGTGGACTGTACCGCCGATTACAATAATTGGAATGGTCGCTGGGACGATTGGTTTGTTAATACCTGTGTTAGGAACAGCGGTACTTTATATCGCATACCCTTTGTCTTTTTGGTTTGTTTCAACTATAAATCTTTTTGCGCACTAACATGGCTAGCGAAAAATGGAAGTACCTATGGATTTCGATGATTCTAGTAAGTTTAGTGGCTATTTTGGCATTAATCAGACTCCCCGATAATAGTCTCCATGTGATTGCATGCGATGTTGGTCAAGGGGATGCGGTTTTAGTGACATACAAGACTTCTGAAATTTTAATTGACGGTGGACCCAATGGAAACGTTTTAGACTGTCTTGACCGGCATTTGCCTTTTTGGGACAGACGATTGGAAGTCGTGATCATGACTCATCCACAGACCGACCATTACACCGGACTTATCGATGTGTTTAAAAACTATAAAGTGGGCGTGTTTGTTGCCGGTGAATTGGATTCTAGCAATCAAAGTTATCAAGTGCTAAAAACTTTAGTGAGGGGTAGTGGAACTCGAGTGGTAAACCCTACAACTGGTATGAAGGTGATAGTAAGTTTGATACAGTTAGATATAGTCTGGCCAAACAAGACATTTGTAAACGACGAAGTTGCATATATTTCCCCTAAAAATGCAGGAAACGTATTGGGTACTTATACGACAAAATTAGATCCAAATGAATTTTCTATTGTGGCTATTATGAGCTTCCAAGATTTTCGAGGGATTTTTACCGGAGATATCGGTCCAGAAACGGAAGAAAAAATTATAGCTGAGAATGTCCTAAAATCCGTTAACTATATCAAAATACCTCACCATGGCAGTAAAAACGGTCTTACAGAGAATTTTTTGAGAATCTTGAACCCAAGCGTCGCGGTTATTTCTGTCGGGCACAAGAATTCATATGGCCATCCGAATCGGGAAATTCTCGATATGCTTACAAAATACAAAGTCAAAACTTACAGAACTGATATGACGGGAGATGTGGAAATTGTGTATGATGGAGAAATCCTGTCAAAGGTAAATTAGTCAACTTAACGTCGATGACTGTTAGCAACTCTTCGTCTATGTATTCTTCCAAGTCCTCTTCTCTGATCCAATACACCTTGGCCGGTAATTGTCAGGGCAAAATCGTGTTGTTGTCCATCAATTGGAGATAGTTGTTGTGAGCCCTCAGGCGGTCTTGGGCAAGGTACAGGAACCATATTCAGTTTGGGGTAACAAAGTTGACCTAGTTCACAAGGATTCTCGCAGCCCATATTGTTAACAGTTTAACATAAGGTCGATAAGATTCAAATTAACCTCTCAGCTGGCGTGAGGGTGTAAAATTTATATAGTAAATATGGCTTCTGAGTCAAAATTTGGAGAAGTACCGACAGCAATTAGCGCCGGAGAACTGGGGCATGTTTTTGTGACATCAAGAGTTGACGAGTTAAAACTTGCGGAAAACTTTTCCGAGAAGGTTTTGAAAAAATATTTATCTCGAAACAAGCAATATGTGAGCGAATTGTTGAATCAAAAAACTACCGACCGAATGGAAAAGCTTAGAGGAATGGCTTTGATTGCCATTGACGACGAGAGGCTATTAGGGGAAGGTCCACAGTTTAAAGTGCCAGATCTAACAGACGAGTTGCTCGATGAGTTTGAGAGAGCTGTCTTGTCACAGTTTGATAAGCATCTCGAAGGGTTTGAAAATAATCAACGACGATTATAATTTGACAATTCGTGTATAATGATTCTTATCAACTTAGAAGTGTGCATTTTAGTTTATGCACGCAATATAGTTAAGTTGAGTAAAAATACCATGGGCTTTAAGGCTGTGGTAGTTTATTGAAAAGTTAGTAAAGGCGTTTAAGCGGAGTCGCGATCCGCAATCTTTATTCCTTTAAAGAACGCCTTCTCGCAAAATCGAGAACGGGAGTGCCCGTAACTGCACTAGAGTGTCACTGGGAAGAAACCTAAGCACTTGAATAATGAGAATTATTCTTTTGGTTTTAATCCGTCACACGACGGATTTTTTAGTGGGAAAGAATAATTGAAAAAGGGTGGTACCGTCTTTTAGAGTGGAAGAGTAAAAGGCCCCTTTAGTTCTGTACCGTTGGAGAGTCATACTTTCCGATATTTACAGACCTAACGGGGCTTTTTTGTGGAGGAAATATGAAAAAACTTTGGCAAAAGGATAAGGAAAAATTAGACGAAGTGGTTGAAGCCTTTGAAACAAAGGAGGACCTTTTATTGGATGAAAAACTTGTAGCTTTTGATGTGCAAGGGTCGATAGCACATGCCAAGATGTTAAACAAAATTGGAATATTAACTCATGAGGAATTAGTAAAACTTCAGCGGGGTTTAAAAGAAATTCTGAATCTTGCAAGAGAAGGCAGGTTCACTTTGGAAATGGGCGATGAAGATGTCCACACTAAGATTGAAAACTATTTGACGAAAAACTACGGAGCAGTAGGTAAAAAAATTCACACCGCAAGAAGCAGAAATGATCAAGTTTTAACAGCTATACGACTTTATACCAAAGCCAAGCTTGTTGCCGCTCAAAAGGAAATTCTAAAATCGATTTCTGTTTTTAAAAAGTATGGGAAGAGGTATGGGGAGATTGAAATGCCCGGCTACACCCATATGCAGAAGGCTATGCCTTCAACTATTGGTCTTTGGAGTGATAGTTTTTGTTCGAGTTTGGAGGATGACTTGGCTTTGTTAAACTTCACTTTGAGACTTATTGACCAGTCACCACTTGGGTCAGCTGCCGGATATGGTGTACCGATAAAGATTGACAGAAAATACACAGCAAAATTGTTAGGTTTTGCTAAAGTTCAAGAAAACCCGTTGTATTGTCAGCTCTCAAGGGGAAAATTTGAGACGGTTGTTTTGGCTAGTTTTATTAACACCTTGCTTACCTTGAATAAGTTTGCTTCAGACGTTATGCTTTTTAGCACATCCGAGTTTGGTTTTTTTCAAGCGTCTTCCAAAGTTACAACCGGCTCCTCAATTATGCCCCAAAAGAAAAATTTAGACCTGGCCGAGTTATTAAGAAGTAAAGTCCATTTAGTTTTGGGTAATTATTGTAAGCTGGTTTCTTTGAGTTCGAACTTGCCATCCGGTTATAACAGAGATTTACAGGATAGTAAAAAGCCGCTCATGGAAAGCTTCGACATAGTAATCGACAGTCTCAAGGTTTCTCAAGTTTTACTATGCAACATTGTGCCGAACAAGGAAAGACTAAGTGAGGTGATGACACCCGAATTGTATGCAACGCATAAAGCCTTGGACCTGGTGGTTCAAGGTACGAGTTTTAGAGACGCATATAACACAATAGGTCTGGAAATAATGAAAGAAAAAGGAGACGCCCATGCATAAAAAGACTAAGTATAAAAAAATTGCTTCATACGAGGCTGATGTAGGGGCAGTAAAAAAAGTAGTTTTATTATATTCAGGTGGACTGGATACGAGTGTGATATTGAAGTGGCTAAAAGACACTTATGGTGTGGAAGTTATTACTCTTACTTTGGACATTGGCCAGCAGTGCGATGATTTGGATGCTATACGGAAAAAGGCAATAAAGTTGGGTGCTCAAAAAGCGATTGTCTTGGATGCAAAAGATGACTTTGCGGATAACTACCTGGCACTTGGAATTAAGGCCAATGCTTCGTATCAGGGTGATTATCATTTATCTACTCCAATGGGTAGAGCGCTTATGGGTAAAAAAGTTGTCGAAGTTGCAAAGCAAGAAGGAGCTGATGCGATAGCACATGGGTGTACTGGCAAAGGAAATGATCAGGTAAGAATTGAAGGCTACGCGTTGGCACACGACCCCAAAATTAAAATTATTTGGAATAGC
>CAYTOP010000012.1:5073-23203 GCA_964439585.1 uncultured Gammaproteobacteria bacterium | reverse complement strand
GCACCTAACCAGATTTTGAACAAGGTAATTGGGGTTTCTTATATTGCAGTGGTCAGTCTTTTTACACTCTTTTTACTATTAAAAAGAAATAAACCAATAATTCTAACTTACTTAGCAATGTTTCTCTTTTGGCTGCCGCTCTTTTACTTTGCTTATTGGTCTGTTTGGCTGCAAAGAGAACCCTATTTAACATCATATCGAAGATATATGACAGTACCTTTTGCCGGATTCATAATTGCATTTGGTTTAGTAGTTAGTCTACTTGAGAAAGCAAGACCTAAAGATAAATACCTAAAGTTAGGCATATACGCGATTGCTTTTACGTTCGTTTTTATCCATGCACGCGAAAATTACCTATACCTATACAGGGCGTCTGCCGATCGGAACTCCAGATATATTTCAAGCATCTGGTCACAATTACAAGAGGACGTACCCCGACTGCCACCAGACGAACCCAGCTTTTTTTATTTCAGTTATGACAAAACCTCAACACTTGCATATAACACACTTATTGCTGATTTTCCCACTCACGCTGCGGTTGTATACAAAATACCCCCCTATCCACCAGCAAATCCTCTCCCAGTAACATCTTTAGACGAACTTGCATTAATAGTTAATGACGGCTCGCCCCTGGTCAAACACGGTTACAAACCCGAGCCAGTTCCATGGTCAAGAATATTTGCTTTTAAACTAGCAGGCGACAAACTTGTAAACATAAAGGCTGAAGTTAAAAAGGCTATAGTTCAGAAAGAGTCTATTGAGCTGAGATAGTAGAAAAATATTCTTTCCTTTTAAGTGCCAAATCTTTTAGCACACTGTCCCGAATATTGGTTACTTTAATAGTTTCTGGCGTATCACCTATAATCTGAAACGCATAAATCTGATCAAAAGAAATCGGTTGCGCTTCGTGGCCTTGAGCTATAAGTGATTTACCATCTGTTACCATAGATATAAGATCATCGTATGTTGTAATAGCAAAAGGTATGTTGTCTTTATTTATGATATTTGTTAATATGCTCATTCTTGGATTCAAACCAAAAAACACATTATTATAAACAATATCGCCATTCGAATGATTGTCGGATGCTAAATATACAACATAATATTTACCAATATCTTCCTTTGGCAACTCTGCATAAACCGGTTCCCAAACTTTTTCTGCAATATCTTGTCCTTGCCTTAGGGCAAGGTTGTGTAGAAAAGAACTACTCACTCTAAAATGGGAAAAAAAGACAAACAATATAAAGCCTAAAAAAAGCAGTCTTCGATTCACTTTTGTAAGCGCCAAACTCCCCACCATAAAGGCAACCCCGGAAGCACTCATGATCATATAACGATGCACAGATGGGTAAATCGTATAAGGATAAAATGACCATGGCATCAATATAAAAGCAATCGGCCAGATCAATATACTAAACATTGGTATCGTCCAACTAGCCTTTGCCATATCACGCGTACATATCAATAATAAATAAAATATGAATGTAAAGCCACCAATTAATGTAGCGCCAAAAGTACTAAATCCACCGAAAGTGGCAGGACTAGTCTTATAAAAAAACCACACCATAACGTTGAACAAGAATCCCAAAACTGCCGCAGATACGAAATGCTTGGCTCCGCTTTTCTTATCAACTAATAAAAACTTCGAGCAAAGAAAAAGGTAAAAAGAAAACATAACCAGACTGAAAAGTGGAAAAGGCCGAGTCCTACCCAATAAAGTAACAGAAAACATTTTTCCAGCATTATCCCAAAGAATCTCCGGAAAAATCATGTTACCAAAAATAGTCAGGGGATAAAGAATTACCTCCGGTTTCCTTTCCACAAATATCTGCTGTTTTAACATTCCAAATCCCGCATTAAATTTATCTATAGACTCCTGAGGATTTGCGAAAGAAGTCCCAATCTGTTTTACAAAAATAAATACAGCCAAAAAAAGCGCCATGCGAACTAAAACTTTAATCAAAGTGTTCCTAGCTGGCAATTTTAATAGCCAAAATACTTCTGTAAGAAAAACTAAAGGAATTATTCCCGCCATCCTAATCGGCACTATAATAATTGCCAAAAATAAAAACAGATAGGAGATGATTAATTGGCTAAACTTGCTATTTTCTCTGGATTTTACGTAGTAAAAGAAGAAAACTACCAAAGCGGCAGTGCCCAAGTAACTTGGCATATTAAATACCCAGTTGGTGGTATCCATACCTATTGGACTGATTGCAAAAACACCCCTGCCATAAAAGCCCCCAACTTGCTTTTAGTTAATTTATAAAAAACAATATATACAGTAAACGAAGCAATCAATCTAAAAATAAATGAAACAATATAATAAGGGGTAGAATTCAAGCCAAAGAAATGCCGTAAAATTCCCATTATTATGTCTTGTGGACCATACGGAGTAACAAAATAAGTTAACGCGTTATAACCCTGATGATAAGGATCTGTTTCCACCATGGTCCAAGATCTCCAAAACGCCAGCCAGTCGTCACCAAACAACGCAAGCTTGAAACTTGGCCATAAAGCAATCAATTGAAAAACAAAAATGATAAAAAGCGGAAAAATAAAAGGCTTAACCTTTTTCAACATGCCACAATGTTAATTTACTAGATCATTTATTGCAACAGGGAGGTGTACTAATAATCTTACAAATAATTTTGTAAGTACCAATCAATAGTATTTTTTAAGCCAATATCAAATGGTGTTTTTGCAACAAAACCAAATTCTTTTTTTGCTGTAGATGTATCTAACATTCTTCTTGGTTGACCATCAGGTTTGGTTTTATCCCATACGATTTTGCCTTTAAAATTTATATGCTTTTTAATCAACGTAGCCAAATCTGTAATCGAAATCTCAAACCCAGCGCCAAGGTTAACTGGTTCTGATTTGTTGTATTGCTCGGTTGCCTTAAGTATACCTTCCGCAGCATCTTCGACATATAAAAATTCCCTGGTTGCTTTTCCGGTTCCCCAAACCGTTACAGTTTTGTGATTTTGCTTTTTCGCATCTACAAATTTTTTGATAAGTGCAGGTATTACATGCGAGGAACTGGGATCGAAATTATCCTCAGGGCCATATAAATTAACAGGTAACAAAAATAGTGCGTTAAAGTTATATTGTTGACGATATGCTTGGGCTTGCACCAACTGCATTAACTTTGCAAGTCCATACGGCGCATTAGTTTCCTCCGGATAACCTCTCCAAAGATAACTTTCCTTGAATGGGGTGGGGGTATTTTTTGGGTAGGAACATATTGTTCCCAATGCAACATATTTTTGAATGCCCGCATCTTTTGCAGCTTTCATCATGTTAGTACACATTAAAATATTATCTTCAAAAAGTGTTCCCGGATGCTGCATGTTATAACCAATTCCACCTACATTAGCAGCTAGATGTATAACAATATCTTGACCGTTACAGGCTTTTACACACTCTTTATAATTTCGAAGGTCGAAATCTTTTGAACCTATTGAAGTAAGTTTGCTAGTTTTCAGGCTTTTTAACATATGTACTAAGGCTTTACCTAAAAAACCCGTCCCACCTGTAACTAGAATTTTTTTGTTCTTCCAATAATTTAAGTTGAACTCAATCATTTATACCTTAACCTTTAAGCCCACACTTTTAAAATCTGAGTTAAGCATTATACGAATTAAGTCGTCAAACTTAACACGTGGTTTCCACTTGAGTTTTTTTTGGGCTTTACTTGAATCCCCACAAAGCACGTTTACTTCTGTGGGTCTTAAATATCTCGGGTCCAACCTAACATATCTTTTCCAATTTAGTCCAGCATACGAAAAGGCTTTTTCCACAAATTCTCGTACAGTATGAGTTTCACCTGTGGCAATAACATAATCATCAGCCTTTTTCTGTTGGAGCATCATCCACATTGCCTTGACATATTCAGGAGCAAAACCCCAATCTCGTTTGGCATCAAGATTTCCAAGATAAAGCCGCTCTTGATTATGGGCTAAAATGTTCGCAACCGCCAAAGTGACTTTACGACTCAAAAAAGTTTCACCTCTTCGTGGTGATTCGTGATTAAAGAGAATCCCAGCGCAGGCAAAAACTCCGTAAGCTTCTCTGTAATTCACAGTAATAAAATGAGCTGCAAGCTTAGCTATCGCATAAGGACTTCTTGGCAAAAAAGGTGTATTTTCATTTTGTGGAGCAGGAGATGAGCCATACATTTCGGATGTTGAAGCTTGATAAAATTTAGACTTTAAGCCCAAATCTCGTATCGCTTCTAATATTCGCAGTGTGCCTAACGCTGCCGTATTAATAGTATATTCAGGAAGATCAAAACTTACACGAACATGACTTTGGGCAGCAAGATTATAAATTTCATCTGGCTTGATTTCTTGCAAAAGTTTGTACACAGTATTTGATTCTGTAACATCACCATAATGTAAGAAAAACCTAACTCCCCTTTCGTGGGGATCACGATAAATATGATCTATTCTCGAAGTATTAAATGTACTTGAGCGTCTTATCATTCCATGAACTTCGTAGCCTTTGGACAAAAGAAGCTCGACCAAATACGAACCATCTTGTCCGGTGGTTCCTGTTATAAAAGCAATTTTTTTCTTTCCCTTCTTACCTTTTGTTCTTGTTTTCATTTGAGTGCATCTAAATAGACTCAATCAACTGAAGACTCTCTGAAGTTGATTTGTCCCACGAAAATCTTTTTCCCCACTTAATAGCACCAGCAACTATCCTTTCGTACATCTTTGTATCATTAGCTAGTTTGATTATACTTTCTGCAAGTGATCTATAATCACCAACTTTGACTAACATACCAGTTTTATCGTCCTGTACTGAATCTCTAATTCCAGCAACAGCATATCCAACCACCGGAGTCCCCACGGAATTGGCTTCAATATTAACCAATCCCCAACCTTCGCGAATAGACGGGTTTACTAGAAAGTGGGCACGAGATAACAAATTGAATTTCTTAGAGTTACTCACAAAACCCCAAAACTTAACCTTCGCTTCAATCCCAACATCCTTAACTAAACGTTTCATTTTCCTGACATAGTCAGGCGTACTCTTGCCAACTATCCAAAATTGCCAATCTTCGTCTTTCCTGTTTACTTCACCGAACGCCCTAATAGCGTCAAAAATGCCCTTGTCCTCACTAATCGCACCCAAAAACATAGCTGTTTTTTTGTTTTCCTTCGCTGGTAATTTTTTGTAAGCCGGCATCGAAACACCATTGTGAATGACCGTTATGCTCTTTCGTGGAATTCCCCAATTTTCCAAATCCTTCTTAGTAGACTCAGAAACTGTCATAAAAGGAATTTTTTTATACATAAGTTTAAAAATTAATGGTTCAAGTGAAGATCCAACCACTTTGGGAAGAAGATTGAAAGGTTTTGGCCACGGATTTAAACTCCAAACCTCTTTGGCCACTTCGTGTATAAATGCCAATTTACGTTCTTTTAAATACAGGGGAGTAAAAAACGGAATACCATGAAATTGATCAATAACTAGGTCAAATTTCTTGTGTTTAGAAAATTTATACCAAAAAAATGCTGCAATATGCACACCGAATACTTGACCGCCTTTACGAATAATCTCAACTCCATTAATGTTTTCTTTCTTCTTTGCATCATCAAAACTTGATGTAAACACTGTTACATCATGACCGGCCTTAACCCAGGCTTTGGCATGTTCCATGGTAACCAATTCAGCACCACCTTCATTCGGGTGTCCTGGGCCACGCCAAGAAAGAATTAATATATTCATTTCGAATTCATTACCAAATAATCAGGGGTTATCCAATTCCTTCTATTCTTGTAATCATAGTAATGAAGAATCTTTAATCTATAAAATACTGCAGCGGTATCCCAAAACATGCTCCATGAAGTTTTTATAAAACCTTTTGAAGCTATGGTAGATATTCCCCCAGCGAATTTCATTTTTAGCTCAACTGGAGCTTCGTATATTCTTGTAAAACCCAGGTAATTTGCGACAGACAAAAGTTCTATATCAAACGCATACGCCTTAATCAATACTCTCGGCAAGACTTTTTCTAAAACTTCGCGTCTAAAAAACTTCATACCAACCTGAGTATCACGAATTTTTAGATCGAAAAGCACCCTTACTATCATTTGGTAGCCAAAGGAAATGATTTTACGTTGCCATGGGTAATAGACTTTCGACGCAGGATGACGTTTGGAACCCACAATTATGTCTGCTTTATACCATTCAAAATGCTCCAATAGCATACTTATTCCATTGGGTTCTAATTCCAAACCCGCATCAACAAACCCCACAATATCTCCTTTAGCTCTAGCCATACCAAAGCGTACTGCATGTCCCTTGCCCATATTTCTTTGGTAACCAACCACTCGAATTTTACCTGGAAAATTCTTTGTTAACTTCTTTACCTTGTCATAAGTTTTGTCTACTTTGCCGTCTACAACACATATAATCTCATAGTCATATCTAATTTGATCAAGTACATTCTTTATCTTTAAAAGTGTTTTTTCAATAAAACTTTCTGCTTTGTAAGCAGGAACAACAACAGAAATTTTTATTCTATTCTCGTCTTTCTTCATACTTTTTCCTTCCGTACCCAAAGTATATAAGTAGTGAACCAAGTAATAAAGTGCATACGACTATTGACACTTTTACAAGATCAAAAATCGAATCATGATAAAGAAAAATTCCAACAACTTGAGCTATTGCAAAAACAAAAGGCAAGATTACTACTTTGGTCCTATTTACAGACAACTCAAGCGAAACAAAAACGTTAGCAATAGTATAAATCGCAATAAACACCCCAAAATACATTAGCTTTGGTGCTGCTTCCAAAAATTCATCCCCAAACAAAATGCTCACCATCAATTTGGGCAAAAGTGTATAAACGATAACTACTGATGCTGCGATGGCCGAAGTCAAACCCAAGCTGAGAATGAATATTTTCGTGTAATTTTGGCCTTTGGAAAATTTCTTTGAAACCAGAGGAAACATAACTGCAGAAACTGGCCCAGTTCCATAAAACACAATTTTTCCAAGAGTTGATAAGGATGCATAAATACCAGCATTATGCGCATCAAAAAAATGTTTGGCCAAAATAACGTCTGAAGAAATCAACGAATTGTTCGCAATAGAGGCGACAAAAACAGGCAAGGCATATTTTATAATTTCACTGCCGCCGTCAAAATGCGATACCTTGCTTTTTACTCGGTACTTTTTCAAGAAATACGAACCCAAAAAATATGAAAGGATAGCACCAACTAATATTGCACCTACAGCCCCGAATGATGATAACCCAAACCATACAAAAATGACCCCAAAAATTAGTCTTGAAAGAATATCTAAATTTGTAAGTACCACTACTTTACTAAATTCCAGAAGTCCTTGCAGAAAGGATCGATATAAAAACGAAAACAGATAAAGAAAAAGTATGGGTCCAATTAGAAACACTGTCTTATGTGGCAACCTCAAAAAATCTGCCACTTTTGGTGTAAAAATAAGAAGAGATATAAGCAATGTAAGACCTATATAAATCGATTTAGCCATAAACCAAGAAAACAATTTTGGTTTATTAGACTCTTCAACCGACGAAGCAAATTTAACAATCACAAGTCCCAAAAAAGCAAAAGCTGTCGAAAATTCACCCAATGTCGCCAGTATCGCTGCAAGCTCACCATAGGCTGCGGGACCGAGCATCCTGCCTAAAATCAAATGGTAAAGATATGCAAAAAAGTTAGCGATATTTGTTCCAAATATCATTATCACACTTCCGGCGAAAAAAGGATGTTTAACGAATCTTTTTCCAGAAAATTGAAATCTAAACACAGAAAACTCGTAGCTTAAGATTTTATCAATCATGATACCCAATAACCCCGAGCAAACAATGCTGTTGCGATGCCTAAAAGTATAAAAAGAATTGTAAACAATACCGCCTTACTTAGTCTAGAGTCCTTTTCAATAGATGTCGCAACCAATATAAAGGCTGGGAAAAGTACAATAACATATCTGGGAAGCGATGAAAAACTACCTGACAATGTGGGAATCAAATAGCCAAAAAAAAGGTAAGCTGCGTAGCTCAATCTCAGCTTAATAAAACCTACAAGCGAAACTACTAAAAAGGCGAGACCTACTATAAATTCTAAGTATGTTGTATAAACGACTGGTAGATAAGAGTAACTTAAATTAGGTAATATTTTGAAGATATATCGGTAGAAAACCTGCGGCAGCAAAATAAATTTTGACGACCGTTGAGCTCCGAAAATCGTCACTGAATGAAGAAACTCGAGGGGATCACCGGTTACTTTATTTAAATAAAGTACATAAGTAATTAAACCGAGACATACAAGCGCCGGTGCTAAAAAAGCGAGTAATGTATTAAATTTTTTCCCAGCTATTTTTTGTTGGATAATTTCAATGACGAATGAAAATAATAGCACAATACCAACTAACCTGGTGAGTGCAGCCAAACCACCCAATAGTCCAGCAGCTATCCAATTAGTTTTTCTTACAAAGTAGAAAGCCCAAACACTTAAAGCAAAAAAAAGGCTTTCTGTATAATAGCTACCAAAATAAAAGGATGTAGGGAAGATCAATAGGATTAAAATTGCAATTTTCGCAATAGTTTTATTATTATCTACCAAAATTAGCTTCCAAAATCCTACTAATCCTATTAGAAAACTGATATTTGACACAGCCAAACCGACTAAACTTAAAGAGAGATTCGTCTTTCCGAAAATGCTTGCAAAAAACGAAATTGTAAGTGGGTATAGTGGAAAGAAAAAATAAGTTAGTGGTTGATAACCATACCTAACTAGAGCCAAGTAATGTTCACCGTCGAAATTTAGCCATGACCATAAATATGGATTTTTCAAATAATTGGCTATTCCTCCACCCAAAAAATTTTGCTGAAGAGGAAAAACTAGGATTGAAAGATAAAGGAAAACAAAAAGCAGCAGTCTCCAACTAAGGAAATAGAAAACAATTAATTTAACATCGATCTTTCTAATAATTCTTTTACCATCGCTCATTTTCTGCTGTTCACGACATGTCTATAAACTTCGAGTGTTTCATCTGCACATTTTTTCCAACTAAAGCCTTGAATGTGTTCTATGCCCTGTTCAACCAACTCCGCACTTATTGACTTTTTGTTCATTATCTTTTGAATCTTTATGCCCAAGTCGTCAGGGTTTTTAGGGTCTGCAATAAGAGCAGCATTGCCTGCTATCTCCACAAGTGCTTGGGTTTTAGAAATGACCACCGGAGTCCCGCAAGCCATCGCTTCCAAAACAGGCAAGCCAAAACCCTCATAAAAAGATGGCTGACAATACACACTTGCAAGACCATAAAGCTTTACCAAGTCATCATCATCGACAAACCCCAATCTATAGATCAACTTATTTTCTCCATATTTATCTAAAAAAAGTTTAAACGACCGATTTTCGATATGATTTAAGTTTATTTTCTTGCTTCTTGCTTGTTTTCCGACAATTACCAAAGACATTTTTATACCTACGCAAGCTTCAGCTAAGGTTGATAGGTTTTTGTTGTAATTTACATCTCCCACATACAGCACAAACTTTTCGGGAAGCTGATATTTTTGTCGCACCTTTTCTAGAATGGTCTTATCAATAACTTTATTAAAGATCTCTCTAGGTGCTTCGTATATTACTTTTATATTTTCTTCAGGAATATCTAAAAAACGAACTATATCTTTCTTGGAAGTTTCAGATACAGTTATTACAGTATCAACATTTTTTAACATTAACTTTTGGAACCCAAGTTTAAATGTTCCTTTAATGCCTGGTGGGTAGTGTTTTGGATAAATTAGTGGAATTAAATCGTGAATTGTGACAACAACCTTGGAAGATTTAATAATTGGCAGTTTAGTAAAAAATAATTTGAAGTATGGATAGTGAATAACGTCGTAGTTTTCAAAGTCCGCGATCCTAAAATCAACCAAGTCTACCTTAATGTCTCTTAGCTTAACTAATTCTTTAACTAAATTTTGAGTATAAACGCCAACCCCACGCACCGAATCACCACCAGTTAACGGACCAGAATCAATTGCTACTTTCATACACTTATTATAACTTTACAAGAGAGGATTAACCAACCAAAACTTTATTTTGTTATATAGTGGTCTTTGGAAGTCCAACCCGGAGTTGAGTATGTATAAAACCAAGCGTTTTTTCCTCTACACCAATGCTTACAACCGGGTTTTATTTCTTTCTTCTGGCCAACTTTCAGGACATATTTTTCGTTATCAACATACAATACTAATTTTCCCTTCAACACACCGTAGATTTCTGTTGTCTTTTTGTGATAATGTTCTTTACTTTTCCCCACAACCACAATAGCCAAACTTCGTTCCTTATGTTCGCTAGTTGGGTCAAGTTCGCAAAGCACCTCCTCATATCCGTCGACATCAGTAACTATGATATTTTTCTCTGGATACTTTTTCCCAAGCTCTTCTGTAACCTTCTGAACATTCATTAAATATGTTTAACTATCAGATTCACAATTTCATTTTTTATCGGAACCATCGATTGAAGACCTGCTATATTTGAGTTCCAGCAATTTCTCAAGAAGGGTAAAGCGTGAATAAGGTTGTTCAAATCTGTCTGACCCCATATGACCCTCACCTTCTCGAAGAATTAGTGTTCCACCCGTTTTCTGCCACATATACAATCCTTCTTTGTGATCAATCGTCCACGGGTCGTTTTGCGAATTGATATAAACTATATCTTTCGCCGATTTTTTTATCTTTTTCCACTTGTAAGTTGTTTGAAGAATTGCTTGAGGTTTAAACTTGTCGATTCTAAGTGGCCTGGCAAATCCAGACACCAATACTGCTTTGTGTATTTGAGTGTTAATGTTTTCTAGAGCACTTAGAACCAAGGGTGCACCAGCCGAATGACCAATTATTACCGTATCCTTTGTATATCTACCCCTTAAAGCTATCGGCAACCACTCTTCAAGAGTTGGATTATCGGCATTCGGCAATTGTGGAACCCAAACAGAATATCCCAACCTCTTAAGATGGTTTGTAACGCTTGGAAACCAGTACGATTTGGGTGTACAACCCGTCCCGTGAAATATAATCGCGTTTTTCATTTCTTAAAAAAATCAACCTCGGAGCGTCTATCAACCATGTCTTGCATCGCTTTCATTTCTTCAGGTTTGTAAAGATGAATTATTTTGAATTTTCCAGAAGTAATTTTTTTGATATAGTTTTGTGTTATTTCAACTATATGCACCAAACCCCAATAGAGCCACTTTCCGTTAATTTCTTCAACGAAGAAGACTCTAACTGGCGGCTGTTGATATGCCCGAATGGATGGCTTCCCCTTAAATTCAAAAATCTTGCCTTTAAAGTCACTTGCTTTAAACGGCTTTCTAATATGTTTGTTGTAATCAAGCACCTTCGGAAAACCTTGATTTTTGTTAATTCTTAAAGTGTCATTTAATTCGATAAAACTGCCCATATCAATAAATAACCTCTCCTTCCTGACTAAATGGTGGTTCATTGATTTCCACCAGCTTTACTTTACCTACAGGCTTATAAGAATAAACAGTATTTTTAGGAATAAAAGCAGCTTCACCTTTTTTCAAAACCATATGCTTTTTTCCGACACTAAATTTTCCTTTTCCCTCAACTATAAAGTAAACTCGATCGTTAACGGTATTTTTTCGTCTCGGAATTTCTACTGCAATACCGATGTAGGAAACAGAATAATTTTCCCGAATTTCTATAGAAAGTCCATTTACACCTTTCCAACCAAACTTATCTACTTTTTTGAGTGTAAATTTCATTCCTTTACCTCCTCTGATTGCTCAGGATAATAACCTGGTGTGTCGAAAGTTATGTATTCAAAGTCACCCTCGCTGGCAAATTTGTTTCCTGCTGGCACAAAGACAACATCACCAACACCAACATCAAATATTTCATCACCAACAAAATATCTACCCTTTCCCCTTGTCATATACATTGCAAAATTACATTCTTTTTCTAGCAAATAACCAGATTCAGGATGCCTTCCATCTACTACCATTCTGGCTACCGAAAGTAGTTTTTCACCGAGCGGATATTTATATATCTTTTTCGCACCCAAATCGACTAGATTGGTTTCTTTTGAAGAGATTTTCTTTGGTTTCATTTTAGACTGTATCCTCCATCAACGACTAAAATATGTCCGGTAATATAGCTTGAATCATCGCACGAAAGGAAAAGAATTGATTTCGCAAGTTCATCAGCTGTAGCAATTCTGCCAAGTGGAGTTGCCTTCTTCATTCTTTCTTCCAATTCTTTCCCAGCCCCTCTGGTCATCCCGGTAAGTACGTTACTAGGAGCAACCGCATTAACTCTAATATCAGGGGCTAGCTCTTTTGCAAAAGCTTTAGTCAACCCCAAGAGTGCACTTTTAGCAGAAGTGTATGCCAAGATTGGAGCAACTCCCAGCATACCAACTGTCGAGGTTATATTTACAATGGATCCGGCTTTTTGTTTTTTCATAACTGGAGCTACTTCCCTAATCATTAGCCATACACTGTTCAAATTCACTTCAATTGTCCTATTCCATGTTTCTAGATTAACAGTCCAGTCTCCCGGGCGAATAATTTCTCCAGCATTATTTACGAGAATATCTATCCGTTTAAACTTACTTAGAGTCTCTAACACCAATCTTTTAACATCTTCTTCTTTCGACACATCGGCCTGAACTACTAAGCAGTTGGCTTTACCAATTTTTCTAGATACTTCTTGCGCAGCCTTTTTGTTAATTTTGTAGTTAACAACAAGCTTAGCCCCTTCTTTAGCAAAAAGAATTGCCGTTGCTGCTCCAATCCCACGCGAGGAGCCGGTAACAATCGCAACTTTATCTTTAAGTTTCATAAAGTCTCATCCCAAATTATTCAACACCTTCAAGTCCTCATTTTTCATCTCAAAATCAAGTGTTCTTAAATTTTCATCAATATGTTTTTTGTTAGTCGATTTAGGAATTGCATGTACGTTTTCTTGTGAGATCAGCCAGCTTAATGCAACTTGCGCTGGGGTCTTGCCATACTTTTCAGCAAGGCCCAAAACGACTTTGTTATCGCATTGGTCAGCTAGAAGTCTGCGCTCAATCGGCCTGTAAGCAACTATCTCTATGTTTTCTTTTGCACAAAAGTCTTTCATTTCCGTGGGTACTTCGACTTGATGAAGAACATTGTAATTCATTTGGTTCGCTACAATCGCATTACTTGTTTTCGATACTCCCCATTTCAAATTTTTCATAGCCCAATTGCTTACACCTAAATTCTTGGCCAATCCCAAGTCAACAGCCTTATTAGCATTACCTAACCACTCAGTCATATCTTCATCCTCCCAATAGGAGTGAATATAAAGCAAATCCAGATAAGTAGTTTTCAGTCTTTTTAGGATGTCTTCTGTAGACTTAACCACATCTCGACTTTTGGAATAATTCCTGTGAACTTTAGAAGCGATAAATAACTTTTTCCTGTCTATTCCGTCAATTGCCTGTGCTACGATTTCTTCCGTGTGGCCATTGCCATACATTTCAGCTGTATCGATGTGATTCTGTCCTTTCTCAATCGAATATCTTATCGCTTCGGCTTGTTTTTCTTCATCACCATACTCAGTCTCCATGAAGCCACCAATACCCCAAGTCCCGATACCAATTGGATTAACTTCAAACTCTCCTATCTTTTTCTTTTTCATGAAAACATTTTTTTCAATCTACTAAGTCTACTTTTGTTCCAGACGATTTTAGCATAACCATCACGAAGAAGTTTTTCGGGAATTTCCGGATCACGAAAATTTTCGCCAACTGATATTTCCAGAAATTCCTCAAAGCTAACCGGCATTAGTTCTATTTTTTCCCCAGCGTCTGGCTTTATTTCAGCAACTTTCTTACAACCCTTAGCAATAAACGTATAAAGTGCCCAGTCAATTTTACCCACAGGTTGTATTGCGTCTAGAAGTTCAAATTTCACCGCCTCGTAGCCTGTTTCTTCCAAAAGTTCCCTTTTTGCTGCAGCCAGCACACCCTCACCTTCATCTACCCGACCACCCGCGACGCCGGTAAACGGCTTACCGTTGGGTTGTTGCTGTTTAGTTAAGATGATCTTTCCTTCCTTAGTTACAGGTAAAACAATGACTGTGTCCACTCTTTTTATCTTCTCAAAAGTCTCATAGGTCCCGTCAAACATTTGCTGTTGCCATTGATACACATCAAACACCACGCCTTTGAACACTCGCTTAGCACTCTTGGGCATCGGTTGTTCTGATAAAGGTCTTACAATTTTCATCTATATTACAAGCTTATTGTATATTAAATGCATAGACTTATTAAGGGTAATGACCCTAGACCTTGGTCGGCTAACTTGCTAAGATAATTTTATGACCGACAACTCATTAACTAAAGACAAGCTTTTGGAAACATTAACTGAATTCTATACTGGACAAATTAAACCAGATTTGGAAAACCTTAAAATAGATTTGATTGGAAGAATAGATAAAGTGGAGGAAGATGTCTCGGAAATAAAACTTGATATAAGAGACATAAAGGATGATATCAAAGGTATTAAAGCTGATCTTTCAACAACCGTATCCAAAAAAGAATTTAATCAACTAAAAAACCGAGTCGATCGTTATCGCCCATCAAATTAACTTCAAAAGCTGGGGGATTTTTGTAACACCCCCTTGTTTTTTGGAAAAGTGAGCCCTACCCTTGATTAATATAAACTTTCCGTTCAAACGCTTGCTCATCTCTTCAACAGCAAAAGCAGTCATATATGGATCATTGTCTGAACTAATGCAATAAATTGCTTTGACATTTTTCTTGATTTTAGCGTGATTGATGGGGGTTTGCCAAAATAATCTGTGCTCAACAGAAAGGTCGTTAAAATCCCACCCGGCAACAAGAAACATTTTCTTCAACTGATGTTTCTCGGCCAACCGCATTGCAAGAAGCGTTCCCAAACTGTGGCCGAAAACAAGAGTATTTTTGTCAATTATGAAATTCTTCTTGATAAAATCCAGCTGCTTTCTCATGTTCGGCAAATTGGTGTACATCGTCGGTAAATCAGGTACATAAACTTCATAGCCTTTCTGCTTCAGTTTGTTTTTAAGCCACGGATACCAATTATCATCTGGCCTACTGTACCAAGCGTGTAAAATTAATGCCTTTTTCATTTCTTTGAAGCAGTCACTATCACTTCCACACTTGACCCAAGAGGTAGTTCTTTGACAGCAACAACGGCACGTGCAGGATATGGCTTTACCAAATGCTTTACATATTCTTCGTTGAATTCTGAATAATTTGCCATATCGGTTAGGAATACTTGAGCAAATACAATATCCGACACATCCAGTCCAGCGTTTTTCATCTCTGCTAAAACATTTTTCATTACCCGCTTAGTTTTTTCTGTAATTGTTCCTTGAACAACTTTTACATCAGGGGTAGTCTCAATCTTTCCCGAGAAGAAAACTAAATCTTTCGTGTCTTTAAAGGGAGAAAATGGTAAATCCGCCATAAATTTTAACCTAAATTGCTACCACCATTTACACCAATTGTTTCCCCATTTATGTAACTACCCTTTTCAGAAACTAAAAATGAAATTACATTTGCTACATCTTGTGGTTTACCTACTCTTCCTGAGGGGTTGGCTTTTGCCGCACTCTTAAAATCTTCATCTGACAGTATAGATTCCGTTAAGTCAGTCCTCATAAGACCTGGTGCAACGCAATTAACTCTAATCTTGAATTTTCTAAATTCAAGTGCGCAACATTGGGTAAACTTAATAACTCCCGCCTCAGCTGGGCCGTAGGCCCCAATAGTTTCTATAGTTTTTTCCTTTCCCATCCTAGAGGCGATATTTACAATACGAGCGTTGTCGGATTTCTTAAGAAGTGGGAGGAAATATTTGGTTACCATCATCTTCTGTATCAAATTAATATTAATCATATATTCAATTTCACTCAGTTTATAATCTTCAATCATATAACCATAATCAAACCCGGCGTTATTTACCAAAATATCCAAGTGGTTAGTAATTTTAAGTACCTCGTCAACCATTTGCTTTCTATCAGCATCATTTACTAAATCAGCTTGAATTATAAATGCTTTTCTACCAAGTTTTTTTATTTCATTTACTACCTCTTCCGCCTTGCCCTTTTCCTTCTTGTAACAAATAAAAACATCATAACCATCTTTTGCAAGCTGAATTGCGGTTGTTTTTCCAGCTCCTCGACTCGATCCAGTTACTAATGCGTATCCCATATGTTTTATTTAGAGCTTACTTTCTCTATTATACCTTCGAGTTGCTTCATTTGTTTATCAGTACCAATCGAAATTCTTACAAAAGACTTATCAAGTCCAATATTGCTATTACCGTTACCATAACTTACCACGATGTTATTTTCTTTCAGGTTATCAACAAACGTCTGAGCAATACCTTCACTTTCAAATTTAATTAAAACTGCGTTAATTACGCTTGGAAAAACAGTAAAGTCTCTGAAGTAAGCAATAAATTCTCCCCTTCTTGTTGCAATTTCTTCGCGCATTTTTTTGAAGTATTTCTCATGGTCTAGCGCAACCACCGCAGCGCCAACGGACAAATATGAAACATTTGCCCATTGTGTAAAGTCCTTCACACTTTTAATAATTTTCGGGGTGGAAACAATATAACCTACTCTATTGCCAGCCATTTGGTATCCCTTTGAAAAACTTCTCAAAACCGCTAGATTTTTGTATTTTCCTATCTGGCTAATTACCGAAAGTTCAGGAGCATAATCACCATAAGCCTCATCAATCACAACAACAGAATCTTTATTGTTTTTAATTAATTCAACGACATCATCTTTCTCTGTAAATCCAGATGGATTATTCGGATTAGCAAGATAAATTAATGTCGCACCGTCTATTTTATTAGTAGATATTGAAAATTTATCACCCTTAACCGAATCTATTCGTGTCAGTTTACCACCAAAGGTTTCTACATCTGAATAAACAACGTAAGTTGGAGTAAAGACGAATGCGTTTGTGCCGTATGCATGTGCAAACATTTGTATACCCTCATCTGCCCCAGCTGTTAAAAAAATATTTTCATTTCTGACCTTGTGTTTTTTAGCAAGTTTCTCGATTAACACATCCGGTTGAGGCTTATATGTATTGGCACCAGCAGAAAATTCCCTGATTCCGTCATAAATAAAATCCGGAACAGGATTTTTTATGGTTGTGTATTGCAAATTTATTTCATCCATATTAATCCGTATTATACCCGTTTTTTCTGCCAATATTTGAAGTAGGAAACAGGAAATCTTAGTGCTGAAAACAGTGACCAAACGAAACCTCTGAAACCATCAAGGATGCCTTTATGGCGAAGGTACAGTTTCATAAACTCGAAAAAAGGTTTTGTAAATGAATAGTGAATTAGGAATAATGCATTTGTAGAAAGATGTTGTGTTTCAAAGTCCTTAGCAATTAAATCGGTGTAGCGATTCCACCGCTTTAAATATCTGTTAAAGGTTGGGGAATCATGGTGTTCCAAATCATTAAACAACCACCCAACTTCGCCATCACCTTCCATCACCTCGTGTACATTTATGGACGGAAGCCGCGCCTTTCCTCGTCTAATTAAACGAATAACGCCATCAGGATAAACACCTCCATGAATGAGAGGTTTACCCAGAAAGAAATTGCGCCGGGGGACAAAAAAAGCTACAACCTCTCCGGTTGGTTTTCCCAAGTGACCTTCGCGTTCTTCAATTAATTTCTGATGCTGTCGAAAAAGATTAATATCGGGGTTTTGAAAAATAAACGGAGAGTCAGTGGTCAGCACTCTCTCAGAACGCTTTTCATCTGACGAGTTGATAATTTCCATGATTTCTCTTGCAAGAGCCGGTGACCCTCTTTCATCTGCATCAAGTTGGAGTATCCAGTCACCGGTTGCTTTATCAATGGCGTGCTGTTTGGTTTCGTGGAAGTTTTTTTTGTGTTTATATTTAAACACTCTCGCACCGTATCTCTTGGCAATTTCTCGGGTTTTATCCTCTGAGTATTCATCATAAACGACGATTTCGTCGGCGATGTTTTTGATAGATTCAAGACACGCGTCAATGTTACCCTCTTCATTTTTTGTCGCCAGGACAACT
>CAYTOP010000012.1:0-5063 GCA_964439585.1 uncultured Gammaproteobacteria bacterium | reverse complement strand
GAAAGTTTATTTTTTGCCATATTATTGTGATTTTAGCACCATCTCAGCCACTTTTTCTCCGTTTTCTATTGCGTAATTTGTTCCTCTATCCCAAGGGTACACCTGTTGCATGTTAGAAAGAAATACTCCAGGAAGTGGTGTTTTAAAAGACGGAATCATTTCTGAATAATTTATTGGTATAACCGGCTGGGCGTAAAAATCTTTAAAAGCAAATGCATCATTAATCCACGACTTATCAAACTTGGGATTAATGGTCTTTAAGAATGGATAAAATTCGGCAAGCAATTGTACTTCATTTTTTTGAAAATATGGATGATTTTGCGGCAAGTAGTTGCCGACATATAATAAATGTTCGTTATTGTAATACTTTCTATCCATAAAATTAGTATGTTCCACAATCGCCACAAATGGAAAGTGTTTTTTGTTTACATTAAGCCAATAGGTATTGTCTTCAAAAAATTTATGCTTAAGCGAAAGCAATAAATTCACAGCACCAAGACTTTCCGCCTTCAAAAGGTTCTCGATATACTCTTGAGGTAAACTTTTGGTTACTTTTAAAAAGACATACGAAGGAAGCGTGCAAATTACACTATCGAAAAGATATTTTGATTTGAGTGTCTTAACCTCTATCTTATTACCCTTTTTTTCGATTCTCCTGACGGGTGACGAATAGTAAATTTTGCCCTTGTATCTACGTATCTCATAGGCTAAATGTTCGGAAAACGCCAAAAACCCACCGGCAGGATAAGCCAAGGATGGTGTGCGCTTTTTAATTCTTGCCCAAAACCAAGCGGCAGAAATTTTATCAACATAGCTTCCAAATTTTTTTACAAAAAGAGGCTCCCACAAAGTACTCCAAGGACTTTTACCCATGGTTTTAAACAAAAATTCCTTCGCCGTTACCTTCTCTAAATTTTTCCAATTTGCTAAGTATTTTAAATAACCCAAAATCATCCCTGTTCTAATACGATCAGGCAATTTCAGCTGATCAAAAGTTAACAAATTCAAGGGAGAGTCTAACTGATAAATTTTATCGCCAGAAAAAGTGGAGGTTTTGGGCCGTTTAATTAATACTTCGTGGCCAATTTCTTTTGCAAGTCCAAGTACTGCTTCATCATTTGTAAACCAATGGTGATAATGCTTTTCCAAAGACCATTCCCATTTTTTTTCCTTAAAACCCACTGCTAGACCACCGGGCAACTTGCCCGCTTCCAAAACGACCACGCTGTTGCCAGCTTTTGCCAGTTGATAAGCAGCAGCCAACCCTCCAAATCCAGCACCTATAATGCCAATTTTCATGTTTTAAGTCTCTAACTTTTCATTTTACACTGAATTTATTTCTCGGTCTTGATTTATCAGCTATTAACAAATAGTAACTACCAAAAAGAACTATTACGGAGAAAAGTGAAATAATTGCACCAAGGCTAATAGACTTGGGTTCATATCTGAAACTAACGGTGTGTTCTCCGGCAGAAACGGGTGCTGCGATAAAAACAGTATTTGCTATTGCCGTGGCAACTTTATTGCCATCCACATACGCATGCCATCCGGGATAATAGGCATTCGAGACAATCATGTAATTAGCAGCTTGAGTATCAATTTCAAAGCTAAAATCGTTCCAGTTATGGTGTGTTAGTTCAGCTGTACCGCGACTCTCATTATTTATATCATCTCCAACGCAATCTACATACATTATATCTTTGGGGTCATAGTATGGATCAGCAATACGCTGTTGTATTTCTTTTGAGTCTCGTTCACATATCACATGCAAAGGAAACCATGCAGGACCAAGGTTGGCATTGTTATTGTAAATTCTAACAGTTTTGAAATTAGAAACCTGGGAAAAGCTCTCGGGCAGATACCAGGCCTGGGAAATACCTTCTGGACTCGGTGAGCCAGTTGAGTCCCAGTTCATAGCCAAATAATATTGGACGTTTAATGTGTTAATTAGTGGCGATGTCATATTTTTTAAATTGGTGTACCTCGTAATTAAATTATTATCAACGCGTCCATTGTCAATTAGAGAAAGATACGAAGCAGAAGTCATAAGCGCTGTTGCATTTTGTCCCACAGGTGACTTCAATAAATATGGTGACCATGTGTTAGCTGGAAAAAGTAAATCCGACCTGTCTTTCGCAAATCGTGCGTTTCCTAAATTATCGCGCAAAAAGTCTGTAATTTCAGTTTGCGGATAAAAGAGTTCGGGTTTGGTAAATGACAAATATCTGTCTGTTGTCCGAAGAGTAATAAACGCCAGCAGGCTAAATGACCCTAATATAACTATCTTCTTGTTCTTGATAAAAGAAAGTGCAAACATAGCAAAAATTACAAAACTTGGGATAAGTGTATTTCTGAAAGAAATTATCATGTTATCCAAATCAGATGTATATGAGGTTGCTTTGCGAGTAAGTGTTTTGATAAAGCTTAAATTGAAATATGTTGACTCAAAATAAATAACCCCAACCAAAATAACCAAACAAAAAATATAAAATACCGGTCCAATTAACTTTTGCCAAAACTTAATTTTGTTGTTTAACACTAAATCTAATCCACGACCTGCAAAATAGCTTCCCGAAAATGCTACCAAAAATAACGCCCTTGTGTTAACTCCTGAGGCAAGACCTAAAAAATTACTATTGGATAGCCAAGTATTTATTGGGTTTTTTAGCGCAAAACCAAGGGTAAAGAGAGAAAGAATTGCAAAAAAAGTTGCATTTATATCCCACACTTTTTTTGAAGTTATAAAAATAATTATAAAGAAAATAGCAACCGAGGCGATACCAAATGCAAAATTGTCATAGCTCCCCAAACCCCAGTAGTTCCATGTTCCTGGATTGCCAAAAAAATCAGGAATGAAAAAATTAACTATCTGTGAAAGTGGTAAATATTTTACATTCCCCGCCTGAGCAACCAAATCTATGTTTCTAATAGATAAGCTATATAGCTCCCAAGAAGGAAACAATTGAATAGCCGATAACCCCAGACCCAATACCAACCCAGCCAAAAAGTGAGTAATTGTTTTCCAAAACCTTGTTTTTTGATAGACGAGAAAACTTAAATATATAAAAGATGCCCCAAGTATAAATGCAGCGTTTAGTGGATAACCCGAAAATATGGCCAAACAGATACAAGCTGCAAGGAAAATTGACCACAAGAATTCTTGTTTCTCTACTATTTTTTTAACAGCCAGCAAAACTAGTGGTAAAAGTGCAAGTGTGTAGTCAATAGAGACATACCCAAGCCAAACAACACTATAGTTCGAAAATGCGAAGACTAATCCAGCAAACAAGGCAGATATTTTTGACAATTTCAGTTCGCGCAAGAACGCGTATGTTGCAAGAATAACCAATAATGGTTGAATAACCACCTGCAAACTCAAAGCAGTTGTTTCTTTCATCACAAAAAACAGCAAGTTAACTGGATTGAAAACCGAGGCTTGAAAATTGGCGAGGAGTGGCGTTCCCAAAAGTATGGTCGGATCCCACAAAGGCAATTGGCCACTTTTAAGTATTCTAAAAGCTAAAAGCCGCCAGGGAATAATAATAGACACCACATCCGAAGGCATAGTATTTTTGACAGGGACAGGTGTTGCATAGCCCCACTTATAGTCAAACCAGGGATAATACAAACCAGTAACTATGTCGGAAGGAATTGGCAGAAGACCTTGTAGAAAAAATTTTCTAAAAACTAAAAATGTGAATACCAACGCAACAGCAAATACAATTACCCACTCCCTACGAACCTTTTGTTTTGAAGTTGACAGTATCTTCGGCATACTATAAAAGCATTAATTAGCAACAAGGTCAAAATATTCATAGTCATTTGAACCATAGATCCGTTTTATAATATTAGCTTCCCTGGGAATCTCGTCAGGTGTTCCAACAATTAGTGAATTAGGGTACCGAGTTCTAATACTTTCAAAATCTATTGGCACAAAATGATATTTACCGAAATCGGCCACAGTTGAAAAACCGTACTGGTCTTTGGGTGTCAATATATGTTCTTCCTGAAATTTGTTTGGTGGGTATTTCGTATAAAAAAGGAATAAGATATACGGCTGATCATATCTTGTGGTAACCACAATATCTTTGTAATCCGCTTTATTAATTTCTACATAGTTTATCAACTCTTCCACACCATATTGTGATGAAAACGGATATTGTTTTGCCATATGCACCCAATAGTTGTGCAGATATAAGGCAAATTGCCAAATAATAATTGTTGCTAGAATAATGTAGCAAGTAGTCTGTAATTTTATAGATCGCCCACTTTCTATCCATAAAAGTAAGTTTGACAGCCCATAAGCACTTATAATCACAAGTGGAATCACCATGTTCTCAGCACGCAGTGCATGCGGAGACTGGAAGGTTAGAGCAGCAGCTGTCGGAGCAACTATCAACCACCAAAATACCATTTTCCAACCTTCATCAACTTGCCTATTTTCTCCCCATTTTTTAAATACCACAAAAAATCCTGTAATCAAAAACGCTAAGTCGACTAAATACATTTCCCCTGTTTCAGGTACTCTATTTCGTTGAATAGTATCGCCCGAAAGGAATAAAAATTCGCCCCAAAAATGTTGTCCCCAATTTTCTAAAAAGGATATTGTATAGTTAACTGCCTTGTTATGAAATGCTTTTGCAACAAAACTTGTATAATCGCCGTGTTCACCACGTTGCTCATTAATTCTATTTCTTGGTCCTGGGTCTGCAAATAGACCGACACCAGCTGCTCTTGATACTACATCAGGTTTTGTAAACTCTTTCACAATCGGCAAAATGACAACCAACCCGACAAGTCCTGCAATAAGCAAATTAACCGTCTTACCTTTAAGATCTTTCCAATAAATTATCAAAAGCCCTGCACACACAAGCGGAACCACAACGCGGGCAGCATGATAGGTATAAAGCGCCAATCCGAAAGAAACAATTGACAACATCAAAGTGGGTAACTTTTTACGTCCAGTCACAAAAAGCCAAGATCCCAAAAGTATTAAAAATGTAGCAACATTAACTTCCCATCCTCCTCTGGAAAACTGAATATGCCAGGGAGTTATGGAAAGC
>CAYTOP010000011.1:0-23714 GCA_964439585.1 uncultured Gammaproteobacteria bacterium | reverse complement strand
ACCTCCAGGTCCGCAACCTGGCGCTCTATCCATTGAGCTACGAACGCTTGGAATTAATTGTTTCCTGGAAGTTTCTTCGCAAACCAAGTTGCTACTTTGTCCATTGAAGATGGTGGGGTTTCTTCTTCTGGAACATACTTTGAAATAATTTCTCTGAGCTTTTTTATATCGTCAGCATTAACCACAACCTCCAATCTTCCTGGAAAACCAAACTTCTCCAAAATCAAAAGTTCTTGATCAAAACGTCTAGAAAACCAAAATCTATTAATTTCTTCCCAACTTGTTTTAACTTGTGAAACTTCAATTCCCCTATTGGTCAGTCGGTAAAATATATCTTCAGGCTCAACTGTCGATAACACATAAAATAAAAAAACAAGCGATATGATTAAAATCACCGGCATTGCACCTTCAGCAACAAACAAAATCAAACTGAAAAGACTTGCAATCGTAAAAAGAGTCGTCCAAAATTTTTTATCTCTCGCTCTAAAAGGTCTCGCTGGCGCTTCCCAAACAAAAAGTTCCTTTCTGGCACCGACTTCTCTTTCTCTAGTTCCAGGAAAACTATCTTTCAATGTGCTTGTGTTGGTTTTATCGTCATTTACCATTAATACCCAATATTATACCAAAAAGGGTAAGGATATAAGAACTCAAATTTGATATACTATGCGCAGTTGGTGGGGTGGCCGAGCGGTCTAAGGCGACGGTTTGCTAAACCGTTGAGGGGTAAAATCTCTCGCGCAGGTTCGAATCCTGAGTGGGGACAGGAAAAAGCGGAGGAGCGAAAGCGACGAGCAATCCTGTCCACCCTCACTAACGTTCGCGGTTAAGTTGGTCTTCGAGGAGTGCATAAGATATGGATTACATACTTTGCACGGTAAATCCTATCTTCACCGCGGACAAACAGAGCTTGGCGAGGATGGGGTTGGATAAAGTTTGATCGGAAAAGGTTAAATTAGATTTTAGTGAATATTTTAGGTAAAATACGTTGTTAGTTAAGAGAAAAATATATGAATAAAAATCAAGTGTTGGTTTCGGGTGCTGTACTTTTTAAGCATAATAAGGGCAAGGATTTGGAGTGGTTCTTGGTTAAATCAGATGGAGAGGATGATTGGGAAATTCCCAAAGTATTAGTTCGAAAAGGTGAATCTTCTGTTCGAGCGTCACTTCGTATGTTGGCTGAACGAGGAAACATGACAACCAAGGTTCTGGAAGAAGTCGGGCGCGCAGGAGGAACAGCTTCTGTGAACGGCAAGGTACTACCTCAAAGGCATATTTACTATTTGGCAGTTCTTAAGTCACCGATTACTGAAGCAATCGGATTTGATGAGGTAGTTTGGTTGGATTATTCTAAAGCAAGTAGAAAAATTTCCTCTAAAAGAGAAAAAGCTATTCTCAAACAAGCCAAAAAGGTTTATTCAGATTGGAAAAAGGCAAGACAGGCAAAGAAAAATAAATAAGTTATCACACATTTTTCGTTTCCACTGAACCGTCGTATTTTGTGGTGGTTAAACAATTTCTAATGAATAAAATACAAAATTTCATTAGAAATTTTGGGAGGAGAAAAGGCGAAAAGTTAAGAAAAAGCAATAGCTTTTTACGATAAGTGCAGCCTGTTTCGTCAGGGTGAGGTGCCGGAGTGGTCGAACGGGCTCGCTTGGAGAGCGTGTGTAGCTGCAAAGTTACCGTGGGTTCGAATCCCACCCTCACCGCAGCGCAGCGAGGATGAGGAGTGGGATGAGAATTAATTCGACATCGAACGAAAGTGAGATGCAAAGTGAAGCGACAATTCCCACCCTCACCGCTAACATGCGTTCGCGTTCCGGGATGGGGTTCGATAGTGCCAAGCAATGTATTTATTTTGCACGGCGAATTCCACCCTCACCGCAGATGCGTAGCATCAAGGATTAGGTGGAACAAAGCGGAGGAGCGCAAGCAACGAGCAATCCAACCTACATCGAAAGGCATCACACTCCAGTAAATATTTACTAAGTACTCAAAAAAAGACAAAATGAAACAGTACTCATGAGGCCATCGTTAACCCCCAAACCTGCTTTATTCCAAATCTTTTAAGAGTTTTTGCAGCCTCTTTCATTGTTGCACCTGTTGTATAAACATCATCAAAAATGATAACTGAATTGTTAACTTCCTTTGAAAACTTTGGGTTTATACTAAATACACCGCGCACGTTCTGGGCCCTTTTATCTTTTGAGAGTTTTGTTTGAGATACGACATTTTTCGTTCTTATAAGTAAATTGTTCACAATTCGCAGATTCATGAATTTGGCAAGTTGCGAACATAAAATCTCACTCTGGTTAAATCCTCGCCAGTTCTCTCGCCGGATGTAAAGTGGCAGGGGTACTATTATCGCATTTTTGGGCATAAACGCTTGCCTTTCTTTACACAAGCCAAATGAGGCTGTTACAAGTTCATTTGCAATTTTATAAGCAAATTTATATTTAAGTGCAAGAAGAGCCTTTCTAACCACCCCTTCATATCTCCAAAAACTTGTTTCACCATCCAAGCCGTATTTTTTCAAACATCTCGCATGAGTAAACCCGTCGACTGCAGGTTTATCACACATTGGGCAAAATAATCTAGCTGCATGCACTTTGGAAAGACAGCTATTGCAGATATAACATCCTTCCCTGCCACAATCTAGACATTTTGCAGGAAAAAGGATTTCAGCTAAGTCCATTTAATGTACAATATATAGGATTGAAGGGAGAAATTTAAGATGAAAGTAAGTAATAAACAAGCTAGACGCAACTACACAATCCTAGACAAGTTTGAAGCTGGAATAGTACTGACTGGAGCCGAAGCTAAGGCCGCCAGAAGTGGGGCTGTTGACCTCCATAATTCTTACGCGAAAATTATAGACGGTGAAGCATATTTGGTTAATATGAACCTAACCAGAGGTATGTCGAATAATTTTGAACCCACCAGAACCAGAAAATTGCTGCTTCACAAGGACGAAATCGTTTCGATACTCACAAAGGTCAAGGCTAAAAAGTTGACTATTGTACCACTTTCGATGTATACTAAGGGCCGTTTAATCAAAGCTAAAATAGCCTTGGCTAAATCTAAGCGAAAATTCGAGAAAAAAGAGGCGATTAAGAAGAAGGATATTGAAAGGGATATTCAACGCCAACTAAGAGGAAATAAAGATATTTAATGATTTTTATCTTCCTAAGTTTGTGTAAACAAATTTAGAGAGGAGCGATCGACGAAAAGTTGCGGTTCCGAGCTTGTCGAGGGACTAAAACAGCCGTCGCTTCGCGGCTCGGGGACGATAATGGTTTCGACGGGAAACGCTCTTTAAAATCTGCAAGCCGAGATTGACTTTACTCGTTAAAGAAGTCAAAAAATAAATGCTGACGATGAAAATCTCAGTCCAGCATTAGCACTAAATCCGTTTGAGGGCGAACCAGCCTTTCAACCGCTTTACGCTTAAGCTGGTATCCTAAAAGCTCGTATCTTGTCCGACTTTTAAGGGTATAAACCAGATAAGATAGGGAAAGTTTGATTGGTTTTGCATACTTTCCAGAAAATTTAAAGCCAAACTTCTAACTCTTTTGATAGTTTTTGAGGTTGGAAGTAAACACCAAAACTTCAGCCATAGGCTGATCGTCCTCTGGACGAACCTAAGCTTGTAGACGATTTTAAAATTGTTTTTCGGACGAGGGTTCAATTCCCTCCGTCTCCACCAATACATCCCAGGTCTAATAAACCTGGGGTTTTGTTTTTATATACTCAAAGGTGTTTTAGGTCAATTGAAAAAAGCTTCTGATCTTTCAGAACAATTAATTTTTTGTCGTTTTCGGACACAACAAGGTTTTTAGTATCCTTCAAACCCTCATCAGAATACTGGGCTTTATATTGACCATCCTCTTTGTTTATAACCACAACCCTGCCTGCATGAGAATCTTGAATGTAAAGATACTTTGAATCTTCGTTCGTATAAATAGCGCTAGATTTATTAGCCAGTTCTGGGTAAACACCTTTTGCGGCAAAACTTATTTGATTTCCCTGACTAAACCTTATAACGTCCCCACCACCAGTAAGCATCCAAATTGTTCCGTCGATTGTCCAGGAAACGATGTTTGACAAACCCTCCGAAGCACCTTCCGACAACCACTCTTGTCCAGAGGAAAATCCTGATGATAGTCCCCCGTACCGATAAATTTTAGAGGCGTCTTTATCCAAAATATAAAAGTTGCCAGCATACGCATTTGCTAAAATGTTCTCGCCTGACCAATTTGGTTCAATAAGTTTAGTCATTGCAGAACCGACTTCAAAAACTCCCTTAGAATTTTGTACAAAAACTCTACCGACATAGGCCGCCAACTTGTCCTCTGATTCAATTTGACTCGGACCAGCTACAACCTCCGACCTTTTTGAGGCAATATCTACAGATACTATTTTTTTACCGGCTTTATCTAGAACATAAAGTGTGCCGTCAGAAAAAACCATCTCGTCACCACTAAAATCGTTGGTTAAAAGTGACAAATCTACAAAGAGATCTAAGGACACCCTATATTCACCCAAAATTGACTCTTGGTAGCTACCAAGCTGCTCGCCCAATGCCACCACTGAAGCATCTTGGCCCCTCTCAGCACTAAGCTCAATATATGCCTGCTTACTTTTTGAAAACAACTCTCGTGCTCTTTCGGGGTCCAAAGAAATAAGATTTTTGGCTTCTTCCAGATTATGCTCTGCTTCTGAAACTTTCCCTTCATATAATAGTCGAATGTCTTTATTTTTTTTCTGTCTAAAACCAAAAACGATACTAACCAAAAGCATGACCAACAAAACTAACCCAACAGAAACAGAAACTTTCCTCCTTTTAATCATCTGTTCGTTCTCCGCAAGAGAAGTGGTTGTTCTCCCCGCAGACCCTTTTCTGGGTATCAATTTCCCTAAAACCAACTTTATACTAGATCTTGGCAAGCCAAATTGCTTTTTTCCACTAAAATTATTGTCTTGCGTATTAGATTCTGCATATTTTGAAGAGACATAAGAAGCTTCCTCGTAAACCCCCAGCTCCTCTTGATCTGCAACTTGTACAAACACAACACCCAACGATCCCGCTCCTTTCTCTCCATGGACCGTTGGAGCAAGCTGCTCAACAATCGATTGAATGCCAAACCTAGAAACCAAACCCGATATCGTTGATTCGGAAAATCGAGAAAAAAAGTCACCAGTACCCAACACAAACACATCTCCATTTTCAGGGTACCCAGATGCGGACCTAACTCTCGAAGCTTCACCAGAAAGTAAAATCGTATAGGTTGGTCGTCGGTGGACCCATATTTCTGCACTTCCCTGATCAGCAAAATAGACCGCATTGCCAATACTCACTAAGGCTGCGATTTCTACACCAACCCCACCCCTTGAAAATTCAGCACAAACTTTCTCTACTGCAGAACTTAATGCAGGCAACACCTCTTTGGCCAAATTGCCGTAATATTCTTCTTGAAGTCTAGTAATAACCTCGCGACCAATTGTAGCTGAAGAAACCTCTTCAATTTCTGATTTTATGCTAAGACAGACTATAAGATGACCCCGCTTATCCAATTTTACTTTGTCGTCAGGTTTAAAGTCATGAATTTGTGACCATGATGAGTCGCCAGGGCTACTTGTTAATTTGGCAGATATCAATTTGAAAGACATTTCATATCCAGTTTACATCAAGCAAACAAAACAAAAATTAAAAGTCCAAGCGACACAAAAAAGTGCAAAACCGCAACTGCTTTAATACTTTTACTCAAAGCCATTTGCACTGTTTGGGTCATCAAAGAAACTTGCTTAATAAGAACAACAGAAAAAATTGTATAAAAAGCAACAAGAACAATAAGAATTACCTTAATAACCAAAAAGGTTTGGTCGGGAAAAGAAGATAAAATTTCCATCTACTACCGCACCCTCCCTTCTATTTTTTCCTGCTCTTCTTGCAAACGCAGCTCTCGCAATATCTTTGCTACTCTATCTGGTTGCGGCACCGCTTCAAACACTATTCTGGGAACATCTGCTGCCGTTTGTACCAACACATTGCCAAAATTAAAAAAAGTCCAAATAGCTCCACCCATCTCAACCGTTACTTCTTGGATCTCATCAACATTTGCGTCTGTTACTTCCCGGTACACTAAATTCACAAAATTTACATCGATGACTCTTTCGTCACTTATAATATTCACATTAAAAAACCATCCCAAAAAGCGCTGAAGGGCAAAACCAAAAACAAAAAGGTACCAAAAAACCAACAACACCGTCTGAAATTCGACTGGCAGTAATTCAAAAGGAAACAGAGCTGTTGCAAAACCAGGGAGAATTATCAGAGGGAAAAGAGCAAGAATCCAGCCAATATTAGTTAAAGGGTGTCGCCTAAGAAGTAATATTACCTTTTCCTCCGGATCTTCGTTTACAAACGCCACTTTATCCGGACAAAAATTATATGCGGCAAGAGGGCTATGGGTATGACCTGGAAGCAAGTGAACATCGCCATCACCCAACTGCCCATTAATAGCTCGCCGCTCGTCATCTTTAAGCTGTCCTGTAGATTGTTTTTCCAAATCCCCGAGTCGTCTACTGGGGTTGAGATTGGTAGATGCAGCCGGAGTCGCCGAGTTAACTTTTTTGGCTGAAAAAACAGTTGGCATCAAACACATTATACCTCAAACATATACATAAAAATATTTCGAGGAAAATTCAACATTGTGACAATACTAATCGGAATAAATACCAGTTACTGGTACATAAGATCCTCCACAACTCACACTATTAGTGGCCACTATGTTGAATTTATGATACGTGCGTGCATAGCAATCAAAGTTCATAATATTTAAATATGTAAATACAGAGACTATCGCTAAGGGCATCAAATTCCTTAGTCTTGTCGGGAAAACGCTATAAATTCCACCAATCCAAACTACAGACAACAATACAATAGAGCTAAAAAAATAACGTCCTTGTGGTTGGAATACAAGATAAAAATTTATGTAACAAAACATAAATAAATTTAAAATAAAGCTGGAAAGAAAAACTAGATAGATCGAATGTATTTTCTTTTCATTTCTTATGCTAACTATTGACAACTTTACACAGCCAACAAATGAAACAGTAGTCAGGATAAACAGCAGCAAATAATCTTTTGTGCTCAGAAAAATATTGTTAAATACGCCGCCAGTTGCAAAAAAAGTCTTAAACGCGTTAAGTATTACCACACTTGAATATCCTAAAAAAGCGAAGGGGGACACATAATCGCTCAGAGCCGATGCAAACATTTCTCGATTGTAATACCAGCCATACTTCACTAACTCACCAATAAACCACCAACCACCACAGGCGATAAACGACACAACAAAAGCCAAGTACAATCTCCAGTTAATGTTGTATTTTTTCTTCCCAGCAAAAAACAAATACCCTACAAAGGGTAGAAAAATTATTGAATCAAACTTGGTAAGCAATGCTAACCCAAAGAGGCCGCCAGATATTACAAATAACCTAATATTGACTCGTTTTCTATGGGACAGTAAATAATATACAAACATTGAAGTTAAGAAAAATACTAAGTTATTATGGTTTGCTGATATCGAAAATGTGGCCAATGAGGGGAGCATAGATATAAAAACAAACGACCCCAACTTCACTGTTTGGCTAGAAACAACTTCGTTCAATATTTTCCAAAATACAAAAAGTGTAATGGCCGATAAGAAGAGACTAAAAGTTCTAAGGATAAAAACCGATTTTAAAAACCAAGAATAATAATCTGGATTCTGTGAGACTGGTAAAATGCGGGTCAACACATATGCACTCACAAAATAAAGGGGTGGATAATAATATTCATTATTTGGATAATAAAAGTTCTTGCTGTCTGGATATATTAAAGTGCTAGGGTTATTCTGATTTGCCCACACTCTTTTTAAGATAAAAGCCTCATCTGGAGATTGCCCTTGAGGAACCAATAAAAAATAGATTACCCTTAGTAAAATTCCTAGTATCAATATAATCTTCCAAGAGATCTTAAACACATTTAAATATTACAAAAGATAGTGGAGAAAGAAAAACTTAATAATGTTTTTAAAGCTTTTCGATATTGAAAAGCGAACTTTTAAGGCCGATATATCCCGGTGCTCGGAGGTTGAATGCTTTTTTAAATTCTTCGCCATTTATCGTAACACTTCCTTTGTTGGTGCCAAAGGTAACGCTTTGGGTAGACCCCGAGTTTGCATAAACAACAGAGACTGAAGATACACTATTGTAGCCACCAATCCCAGCCAGCTCAGAAATTGAATATGGATTGCCCCCCCAACAGCTTGTATCAACAGGCGTTACTCTTGATACGTCCCCTCCGCCCTTATACACAATACTCCAGGCATTAATAACATCTGCCATCTCGGTGCTCGTTAGCCAGGGATTGCTTTTTCCACAGGATGCACCCGATCGCGACTTATACCAACCTTTGTAAAACCATGGAGATCCACCAGCCACCTCATAAGCCTTGTTCGGCCATCCACCTTGACCACTTGGCGTGTCCCATACGCTTGGTGTTGAATAGCCTTGGCCGCTGTATCCAAAAGTATATCCTCCAGCTGTTGACGCATACCACGCAGAAAACGGCTGACCTGCAGCCACTAACACCCACCCGCGCGTTGCATCCACGGCTGCATCCCAGGCCCCTCCTTTATTAGCCGGTTTGTACACCTGACAAGACTCGGTTGCACAAATTGATTTGGCACCATTATTTGTATAAGCGAGCGCATATGAACGAGCGGCAACGGCTTGGGCTTTGAGGGCGGCTGAGTTGTTAGCTGTCCAAGAAGCTGGCATCTCATAAATCCGCTTAACGTAGGTTTCAATATCAACCGTCCCGTATCCAGAGACGGTGATGTTGATGTTCGTCGGATAATCTTTCCTTATTTCAATTCCTCCGTAGTAAGCATGGAGAATGTCTTCAGCTCCCTGTCCGCTTTTCGCCCTACCGTACGCACCGTACTGGCTCATGCCTTTTCTGTGTGGTGCGCCATAGGAAAAAGCAGCGAATGCAGGTTTAAATCCTGGATCACAAAAGTTGGATGAGCCGGGTTTACCCGAGCATGGTTCGAGTGTAGACGGAGTGTCCCCTACTGATGTAGAAAATCCACCAGCCTTTAATGCAATCAGCTCCTCTTGTTTTGCAGAAAGGCTAGACAAATAGCTTTCAGTTTTTTCCACCTCGCCCGCCAAAAATTCCACACGCTTGCTTACTTGCGACTTAATTGAGGCAAGGTTGGTATTATTTTTCTCCAAATTACTTTTGTCGTCTTTTAACTTCAAAAGGTCTTGAGCGTAACCCTCCATTAGTTTGATATCGTTGTCCGTTGCTTTTTTCCTGAAGGCAATCTCACGAAACGCACTCGTTGCGTCATTGGCCGACAAAAATGGCATCACAGGGTCATACAATCTAATAAACTTGTAATAATTTGCAGTTTTTTCGTGGAATATTTCTTGGGCATATGCCAAATCCTCCTCGCGTTTTTGAATGTTTTGCTCCGTAATAACTAGTTGATCGGATATTGCTTTAATCCGTTTTTCCAAACTCGCAATTTGATTTTTGAGGTCCGCCAGCTCATTTTTATTGTATTCGTGAGCAGGAGTTAACGCGTCAATCTCGCCTTGAATTTTTTGTAAACAGTAATCGATGTCCCCCGGCCCAGGGCTGTCACAGTTTGGTTCTGCAGAAACAGGAGTTAGTAGCAGGTAGCAAGTAGTAAGTAACGTGGATATTAAAACAAAGGTAAAAAACAATTTCGACTTAATAAAGATACTGAGTGTTTGAAAATTGAAAAGCTTCAGGGGATTCGTCATTGAAAATTGAAAACGTTTCATCTCTTAATTATACCAGCAAAGGTTGCGTAACACTTTTTAGCAATATAACTTCTGTGCTACACTCAAATTAATGAAAAAAGTGCGGTTGACTATTGTTTTCTTCATATTGCTTTTGGGTTCGCTCTTTATTAAGGTCGCAGATGCTAACGCTGCATGTTATTGTTTTGGAACACCCGAGTTCAATACATGCCAGGGCGGATTTACTCCTAATATTTGCCAAACAAGTGGCGGTGTCGTATATGGCTGTTGCGACAACTTGGGAGAGTGTCAATCTTTTCCTGAAACAAGCTGTACGGTCCCTACAGTTACACCCGGACCAGGGAGTTGTACCTATAATATTTCACCAATATCTGTAAATTCTCCGGCTTTGGGAGGCGATAGTAATTTCCTAATTGACAGCACGCCGGCTACATGTACTTGGGATGCAATCGAGTTTGAGAGCTGGATAAGTATAACTTCCGAAACATCCGATCCCAATACGGGTCACGGCGCGGTTTGGTATCACATAGACCAAAATTTCGGTTCAACCACCAGGGCCGGATCTATTACTATTGCCGGCACCAATCTTACACACACAGTTAACCAGGCGGCGGGGTCTCCACCCCCACCAGGACAGTGTGCTCAAAATTATACCTGTACAACGGATACTGGAAATAATTGCCTATTGTCAAACGGAGATATCCCAATGTCATGCAATCTTTCGGGTGGAGGTAGTGGAACATGTTGCACAAGACCCAGTTCAATACCTCCACCCGGCAACTGCACATCACCCCAAACAGGGTGTTTCGGGTGTGACTGGCAATCAACTGGTGTATGTTCATACAATACGGCAAGTGCAAATAATTGTGCCCAGGGTTATATTCCCGACGGGACACAATGCTCACAATTAAGTGGCACTGCTGATTATGTCTGCAACGGCACTTTATTTCCATGTGTTCTTAATGGGGCAGGCCAATTTGCGGAATGCACCATAAATGGTTGTGTTGCTTGCGTACCGAACGCAAGCAATCCAAATTGTGTTGACAGAGCATCTTGTCTAGCTACTTGTAATAATTCAAATCCCAATGTGTGTAACGGGATTTGTAGAGCAGGAGCAAGTTGTGCAGCCAATGAAACACCAGGTGGTGGTACATGCATTGCAGGCTTTCCGCTTTGTTGTATTCCCAACCAAACAAACACAAGTCTTTCCGCCATTCAACAAAGAATATTTTGTGACCCCCAGGGCAACATTGTTTCCAATCCCGAAACCGGCGGCGTTCCAAATCGTATTTATACAGCAATTGGCTGTATCAGGGTTGACAGCGTTCAAGGTTTTATAGCTAATATTCTACCGTGGGCTATTGGCATTGCAGGCGGCATTGCAATTCTACTAATAATATATGCCGGTTTTATGATCTCAACCTCAGCGGGCAACCCCCAGGGTATTAATGCAGGTAAAGAATTGTTAACAGCTGCTATTTCAGGTCTGATACTACTTATATTCGCCGCATTTCTTCTTAGGTTAATAGGCCAAGATATCCTCAAAATTCCAGGGTTTTAAAGTTACCAAGCTTAGAAGCTATTTCAAAACCTCCCGAGACCGACTCGATCGGGTTTGAAAAGCCCTACGGGAGCTTGGAGCATCCCGTTCAAAAACGAAGTTTTGAAATGGGCTGTAAACGTTTCTGGAAATCAAACGCACCCTACTCTATTATATATATAGGTGGTTAATCCTTTCCTTCATAATGGTTAATAAAATCGGAGGTCAAATGGGCATAAGAAATCGATTGAGTAAATTAACTTTACTTATAATCAAGTCTTTAGTGGTCACGTTTTTATTTGCTATCTTGTTACACAAAGGTGCAAAAACTGCCAACGCTAATTTTGACTGCGACTGGCTATCATCACAAAACATATGTTTACCTGTCAATTTATCTTGTTCAAACAACCAAGAGGACTTAAATGCAACTATATTTTGTTCTCAATTTAATAATCCCCCCGACTCTACAGGCTGCAGAAATGTGACTAACCACGCCTGTATTAGTACGCCTCCACCAACCAACTGCACCATGACCATCCTAGCAAACCCTTTCCCTGTAAACACATCTTCTGGTGTTACTATCATTGGTATTCCTGGAGAGAATTATGGATTGGCAGTCGGCCCGGGTGGTTGTGGGCTTAGTACCACCAACATAACTATTCCAGCATCAGGCCCAACAGCGGGAATTGGCACATTTGCCATAACCTGCAATACTATAAATACAACAACTGGTTATCTTCTTGCGGCTTCTAATTCTACCCAAACCAGTACTTGTACAACCCAATTTTTTGTCACTCCAGGTACAGGTAACTGCGGGGCAGAAGGCCAAATATGTTGCACCTCAGCCCCTGTTTGTCAGGGTAGTCTAGTTTGTAACAACAACACCTGCGAACCAAACACCGTTACGGCTTGTGGCGATGTTTGTAACGATCCGGTTTATGCTCCTAACCCAAATCCATACATCTACCCACACTGCGGAAGCGGCAATCCTGATCCGACCAGTTGTCAGCGACCCCCAGGCCCACTTGACACCAGCCATGCGTACTTTGACTGTAATATAAGTGGTACTCTCTACGATTGTTACTGTTGCAATCAGTATATAAGTTCAAGTGGACCCACCCTACCCCCACCATCTCCAATTGCCCAAAACATCTTCTGTGTTGGACCCAACAACCCAACACCAACCAATACAAATACCGGTTATATTCTGACCGGTGCGGGATGTGTGCCTGCTAATAATCTGCAAAATTTTCTTACCACAATAATTCCCTGGGCTATTGGTATATCCGGAGGAATTGCAATCCTCCTTATTATTTATGCAGGCTTTTTGATTTCAACTTCAGCGGGCGACCCAAGAAGGTTAATGGCCGGCAAGGAACTGTTGACTGCTGCTATTTCTGGCCTAATGCTTTTGATATTCGCATCATTTTTACTAAGGCTAATTGGCGTAGACATTCTAAAAATACCAGGATTTTAGTCTAAAAAATTGTATAATTTTAGGTAAAGGGATAAGAGTATGAAATTAATTAAGAAAATAGCCTCCAGCATATTGCTTTCTAACTTTTTCCTTTTGGTGATGCTTTTAATTCCAGGTGTAACTTTCGCATGCCAAATATTATTAAATCCCAACCCGCTTAACACAACTAGCGGAGGAGCTAGTTCTACCGTAGCCCTAACAAATAACACTTCGACTTTACATACTTATCAGCTATCTGTAAGCTCACCAAACTGTGGGCTGTCCTCGAGTAGTTTTACTTTACCTGCAGGCACAACAACCGGAGCGGTTATAACCTGTGGGCAGGGAACATACGTAGCTCAATTAACCGCAACCGCGGCTTCAGATAATTGCGTAACAAATCTGGCTGTCACCTCATCAACAATTCCAACCCCTCCACCCAGCGGTGGCGGCTCAATAAACTGGCAAAACCTCTCCCAAATATCACATCCAACACTTGGGGGTTCTGTTACCCTTGGGTCTATAATTGGTACACTCTTAAGATACCTGTTTCCGCTTGCCGGCATGATACTCCTGCTGCTACTTATATTTGGAGGTTACAAAATTATGTTTTCTGGAGGAGTTCCTGCAAAGATTGAGCAGGGCAGAGATATTATAACCGGAGCTCTTGTGGGCTTTGTTATCATTTTTGTGTCATACTGGGTAACACAACTTATCGGTACAATTTTGGGTTTGTCTATATTCCAAAGTCTATTTCCATGACATCCTCCTTTGGAGGATGACATATCAGGTTCGATTGATCCGCCCAGCGTTACTGGAGGTTTTCTCGAAACTGTTATAAACCATGTCAAACAATTACTTAAGTTTCGATGTTGGAACAGCACTTTTTGGCTCAAGTTCTACAAACTGGTCTACCCCCCTTGATGTCGGAAGATTAATTGGCATTATAGTATCGAATGCAGTTTACATAGCCGGGTTTTTGTTACTAGTAATATTCCTTTACGGTGGATTTTCAATAATTTCGGGAGCGGGCCAAAGTAACCCACAAAAAGCGGCTCAAGGTAAACAGGCTGCTACGTCGGCTGCAATTGGCTTTCTAATAATTTTCATAGCTTACTGGATAATTAAGCTACTGGAAATTATCTTTCACTTTACCATATTATAATAGTTATGATGACACAAACAAAAAAGCATTTAGTCAGGATGTTGCCTGTTTTAATTTTACTAGTCACTTTCCTAGTACCACTTGGCGTGCTTGCTCAAAATCCGTTTGGTGCTGTAACCGCCCCCCCCGGAGTAAGTTATTACGGACCAAATGCAGACAACCTCTCAAGGCTGGTTGCTAATTTACTAAAAACCGCCATGGTCATAGCGGGGCTGTATGCCGTGATTAATTTCTTTTTAGCAGGATATTCGTTTATGTCCGCTGGGGGCGACCCGAAAAAAATTCAAGACTCATGGGCAAAAATATATCAAACAATAATTGGTTTGCTGTTTACTGTGGGGGCATTTATTATAACAGCCATGGTTTCCTGGATACTTTTTGGTGATATCACATACTTATTACAGTTAAAAGTTTTCGGGCCTTAACATATGCAACACCATCTTGCACAAGCTCAAACCAACTTAGGACAACCAGTTACTGGAATTGGTCCATTGGGACAACTTCCTCAAATTCAAGATGCGTTTAATCAGTTTAACAACATTCTAACTTTGGCTGTGGGTGTTATTACTGTTATCGCCGCAATTTGGTTTCTTTTTGTTTTAATTACAGGTGCAATTGGGATTATGACAGCAGGTGGTAACAAAGGAGCAATCGAAGAAAACCGTCAAAAGATCTTTACAGGTATAATTGGGTTGATAATTATCATTGCAGCCCTTTTTATAGCAGATATTGTCGGCACAATTTTTGGCATAAACATATTAAACCCCGGAGGAATCCTTCAAACCTTAACCCCCTAAAAATCTGAGAAGGCCAGCATTTTTCCCCTACCTAGCTTCATTTTTCCCCCTTGACAAAGGTTTTTGAATATATACATAATGTATTCATCAAGTTAACAAAAATATGGAACTTTTAGCACAAGCAGCAAATCTAAATCTAGGAGCAACGGGACAGTTTCAAAATCTAAGCAATATTACTATTACTTCTTTAATTTCCGCAGCAGTTACATTAATTTTGATTGTTGCAGCTTTGGTATTCTTCTTCATGCTAATAATCGGTGGAATTAAATGGATAACCTCAGGTGGTGACAAGGGTCAAACTGAAGCAGCACGGAATCAAATCACAGCTGCACTAATTGGTTTAGTAATAGTTTTTGCAGCCTACGCCATCATCTCACTAGTATCAACCTTCTTCTCCATCAATATCCTTCAGCTTTCTATTCCTACTGCTTAAAAGTAATTTACAATTTAAGTTCTCAGAGGAATTTTTTTGTTTTTGGGGGTATTAAGTTATTGTTTTTGTGCGGTTAGTGTTATGTATCTGGTCCTAAGTATTTAGTCTTGAGTGTTGCGCTAACTAATCTCTACTCTCTCATCCCTAACCTCCAACTAACTATTGACAAAGTCCCTACTACCAAATCATAATATGCTCATTGATATGCAACTATTAGCACAAGCAGGAAATATAAATTTAGGTGCTGCGGGGCAATTTACAAACCTGTCTCACATCACCATTACCGGACTTATATCAGCTGCTGTTACTCTTATCTTGATAGCTGCAGCTTTGGTATTCTTCTTCATGCTAATTCTTGGTGGCATTCGCTGGATAACCTCAGGTGGTGACAAAGGTCAAACTGAAGCAGCAAGAAATCAAATTACAGCCGCATTAATCGGCCTTTTTGTAGTGTTTGCGTCGTACGCAATTATTTCTCTTGTACAAATATTCTTCGCTATCAACATTCTCAACCTCAATATCCCCACCGCTTAAAGGTAGAAATTAGATCTCAGAGTCCCAGAGCATAGTTTGTTTTTGTATATTAAGTATTATGTATCTAGTCCTAAGTATTTAGTTTTGTGTGTTAAGTGTCTTTGGGTTATGCTAGCTCTCTTCTCTATCTCTACTCTCTTGTCTCTTTTCTCAACTTAATTTGATACTTGACAAAGGTTTTTGAATATATACATAATGTATTCATCAAGTTAACAAAAATATGGAACTTTTAGCACAAGCAGCAAATCTAAATCTAGGAGCAACGGGACAGTTTCAAAATCTAAGCAATATTACTATTACTTCTTTAATTTCCGCAGCAGTTACATTAATTTTGATTGTTGCAGCTTTGGTATTCTTCTTCATGCTAATAATCGGTGGAATTAAATGGATAACCTCAGGTGGTGACAAGGGTCAAACTGAAGCAGCACGGAATCAAATCACAGCTGCACTAATTGGTTTAGTAATAGTTTTTGCAGCCTACGCCATCATCTCACTAGTATCAACCTTCTTCTCCATCAATATCCTTCAGCTTTCTATTCCTACTGCTTAAAAGTAATTTACAATTTAAGTTCTCAGAGGAATTTTTTTGTTTTTGGGGGTATTAAGTTATTGTTTTTGTGCGGTTAGTGTTATGTATTGACTATATTCTTTCTTCTCTAATATCTAAATCGCACCTATTGCCGCAGTGCCATGTTTGTTCTAAACTTTAAATATTATGAAACTTGCTCAAGCTATTCCCACTTATACAGACCCTTCTGGCAATGCTCCAGCTCAACTATCTGACTTTGAAGCGGTTTTTGGCAACTTGTTATATTACGTTCTAGCCTTCGCCGGAGTAGTCATTTTTATAATGTTTCTTATGGGTGGTTTTAAGTGGTTAACATCGGCGGGCAACCCCAAAAACGTCGAGTCCGCAAGAAACACTCTTACATATGCAGTCGTCGGCCTTTTGGTTATAGTCCTTTCATATATCATCCTGGTCATCATACGAAGCATCACGGGAGCCCAAGTAACAAACTTTAGAGTAACCATACCTTAAACCTTCTATTCAACGCTGTAATAGCTTCATGGCCTGCCACAGAATGTGATAGTATTTATCTAATGAGAAAGTACATCTTTTGCGCGTTTTTTGCATATCTAGTTGTTTTTTTGATTAGTATAGTAACTCCAAAAGAAACTCTTGCTCAGGCTATTCCTCCTACAATAGATTGTAGTGCTGGCTTTAACAACGTCGCGCCCGGTGTCTCTTATAAATTTACCACCGCCACAAACCCTCGTCTAATTGCTTACCATATCGCCAAAATAGATCTAAACGATCCCAACATTGATTTAATGGTAACCCCACAATCAGGTCTTGGTACAACCACCTCAACTTTCTTAAACACGTATGGAGCAGCAGTTGCAATAAACGGCGATTTACACTGGAGTCTAACTGACCCCGCAGGGCTGGCAGCTTCACAAGGAAATCAATATTCCGATCCGTCTAGCGAGCCCTCACTGTTTGCAGCACAGGATAATAGTGTCAGTTTTTTCAACCGTGGTGGGCAACCACTCTGGGATGCCATATCAGGTTCAAACGCACTAGTAAGGAGTGGAAATATAGCTCCTAATTACATTACTTGTGACCCCACAAGACCTCAGGACTGTGTACACATTCATCCACGCACCGCGATAGGTTTAACCTCTAACAACACACTTATACTCATCGTTGTTGACGGAAGACAAACAAACTATAGCATTGGTATAACTCTTAGAGAACTTGCAAGCATGATGAATCAGTGCAACGTCCAAAGCGCAATTAATCTTGACGGTGGAGGATCAAGTACAATGGTAGTTTCTGGCCAAGGAGTAGTAAACAGTCCCTCAGACGGTTCAGAGCGAGTTGTGTCAAATCATTTTGGCGTTTGTGTGGGTCCTTGCAATTTATCCGCAACACCAATTCCTCCAACCCCCGGAACAGTAACTGGTGATGCAAGGCCAAGATATACCGGACCAACATATCCATTTCCTTGTAACAGAATCGCCCCCAATAATGCCGCAAGCGGTGATACTGAATTTCACTCACTCCGTCCATACCAAGCAAGTCCGTGCGACCAGGGTTTACATGACATTGCACTTTATTGTGGTAACAGCATCTTGGTTCAGGATACGCAAAGCATAACTTTCCAATTCAACAGTCAGCCGGCCACTATCGGTACTCCAACTAATTCCTGTGGCAGATCAATGACTGCATGCGACCCCAACAATCCGGGTACTGCTGGTTGCTGTGAAGACCAATGTGACGGAACATCAATGTGTCATTATTTAGTAGACAATACCAGCCATATTGCAATAGATTTGTCGGGTGCCGAACTTCCTATAATGGGCTTTACAGAGCCTTCTGTGGGTAATCAAGGTAGACCGAATCAGGTTACAAATCAATATTACTCAAACGAAAACCTTCCGGATGCAGATAAGGTAAATGAGTACGTCAGCTGGTATCTAAACGGCGTAAACGAACGCGCAGAGTATTCGTACCTAGACACACAAAATACAAATACAATCACCTCAATGACCAGCCCCAGTGACACAGAAAAATTGGTGAATTTCTCTGGGCCGCTTAAAAAATTGCTATCGAATAGAAGCCAGAGAGATATAAGAGAGAACGTAATTCAGGATGCTGTTCAGTCTCGTTCTAATAACGCAGGAATAAGACACGATCAAGTTGCTGGATGTCTTTACGGAATATCCATTTTAGGCCAAACAATTGCAGGGGTACCCGCTCCGTGTGTCGACAACTCAACCTTGTTAAATCTTTTGACTCAAAGACTGCATCTCTCAGATTGGAGTTCACACTTTCCGCCCAACGAAGATGACCCGCAATACACAAATTTCCAACAGTTTTATCTTGATTTCTTGGCTTGGAGAGGTCAAACCTGCTTTCCTATTACAATTCTTCCCGGTTTCCCACTAATTGGCGGGAAGACCTTTTTTCTTTGTTTTGATAACCCGCTCCGAGCAAACTATTGGTCTAATCTCTTTACTTATATTCCTTTCTCCTCAACTGAGGATAGACGTGGTTCGGTGGAAATCCAAAGCTCATCTATCCAACCACTAATTTCAAGTAATTTCCGTATCATTCTCTCTGAAATAACCAACCAGCAGCCTGCTGATCTTTTCTTCCCACACATGATAGAATCTTCCCAGCTTGGGAGAATATTACAGCAAACATATACAGCTAGCGATCTTCAAAGAAACCAAACAATCGATAGCCATGACTCAGGTGGTACTGTTTCCGTATCCAGTAACCAATTTTGTGATTTAAGAGAAGTAAGAACCAACCCGGGAGACGACTTATTTGCGGGCGAAGTAAGTGCCGATCTACATTATCAGGCAATTGTAAGTTGTGAGTTTTTTAACGGCAATGCACAAACTGGAGCTTTTTGCAACTCGTTTGGTGGCACTTGTAATTCGTTACCGTATTCCAACTATAGCTGCAGCACATATTATGACAACTTGGATTGTGGGCCGGGAGAGTTTTGTGGTGAAGGGTGTTCTCAACCGCCCGCTAACTGTCTTCCACTTAGTTCGTTATGCACAGTAGGCGTATCGCCAGGGTGCTGTCCAACCCTTAGTTGTTTACCAACAGGTGGAATACCAGGTCAAACTGGATGTATTAGTAACTTATCGATTAGCCCCCCTCCAGACCAACATTGTTCTGTTGATGTTCTAGTTACCTTAAACCTGGTTACCAAATCTCCACTTGTAGATGATGTCTGGGCAAGGCTGGTGGCTGGACCCGCTTCTGTCTTCAAACGAATCTTCCCTAAGGTGGACACTAACGCGCCCGTCACATCAATATGGGATATTCCCGCATCAACTTCTGTCACCTACAACACCAGCGCTTCAACTGCACAAATTGTTCAGATAGGCAATCCTGGAGGTGGACGATCACAACCAGAACTTTATTTTCCCCACATCGGAGGAATTCACCAGTACTTCTTGAACTGTATTCAAACTGCTCTTCGACCTCAAGGATTCGGAAACCCATGCATTTCTGCACCGGCATCTTCAGGTTCTACTTCAGGCGGGGGTGTTTATACGGGCACCTGCCAACCCGCAGGTGTGGGATGGGGCTCTGTCGCAACCCTTACAAACGAGCTTCAATCAAGGGGTTTAAACTGGACCGCTCAACAAATTCTTTATGCTTCAATTATTTGTAACAGAGAAAGTGGTGGTTCCCCTACTGCCCTAAACACAGGTTGTCTTACTGGAAGTTCGTGTGATTATAGCATTGGACTTTTCCAGATTAACGCCCTGCCAGGAAGGTGTCCCCAAGCGTTCGATCCGTATGGAGATGGAGATTGGGGATGTGATTTTCAAACTCATACGTATTGGTGTACACCTAAATCTCAAGCTGACGCACAAGCGTGTATTGCTTTTTGGTCTGACGCGACCAACAATATCGATAAAATGATTTCGCTTTCTCGAAACGGAACGTGTTGGGCTCCATGGAGTGCAGCAAATGCATGTGGAGTCCCTCTCGGAAACTGCCCATGAAAAATAATAATTTCACCAACTTAGTAATTTTGGCCTCGACTGCAGTTGCTATTTTGGTTTTTATTATCGTCAAGGTCAACCTCAGCGGTAAAAAGGTAGAAGCCCCAATCCAGACTGCCAAAAAAAGAGTCATCCCCACACCACCCGCGGGCGACACTTTGGAAATTAATGGAGTTAAAGTAAAAAATTTCTATAAGGAGGGCTCGCCTCCGGGTTCTCTTGGTGAAGTTACTTTTGTTAAGAAAGCGCAATACTCACTTACCTATTTTCCTGAGGAAACCGGGTTCTTGCTTGTGATAACCTCCTCCCCTTTTGAAGAAAACAGAAAGTTGGCCGAAAAAGACTTGCTCCAAGTGCTTGGAATTACCGAAGCTGATATGTGCAAGCTTTCAGTTTATATCACAACACCGCAAATTTATAATCCTAACGAAGCGGGGAATAATTATCCGTTAAGTTATTGTAATAATTAACAATCGTTTACCCGAGAGTTAAGAAGATGGTAATATGTTATTATTGAATAAGCTATAAACGATGTTAAAAAGAGTAATTCTTTCACTTCTGGCTTTAATAATACTTACCCACAGCGTATTTGTTCCTGTTGCCCACGCACAATCTCCTTGGTATAGTCAAAGCTTTCCCGACTGGTATACAAAGGTCTACGACACCAATTTTTCACCATCTTCAGAAATCTTTGGTGAACGCTACACTGCGGCTCAAGTTCAGTGGGTTATTTGGGGGCTAGTTTCATTTTTTATGAATTTGCCCACGCCCGATCATCCGGAAATTTGGGCTGGTGTTATGAGTGGAAATATTGCTCAATCCATTCAAGGAATTTCAACAGTCTTTTCTGATTTAACATCGTACATTCCACCAACACAACAAGGGCCTACTCAAACTTTACTAGCCACACTCTTGTCCAATCCAGTATCTGGTTTAGGTTATTTTAAAAACTTAGTATCTCGTTTGGGAATCGTTAAACCTGCCTACGCACAGGGGTTTGGCTATACCGCCTTAAACCCTATTCAAACCGTCTGGATTAGTTTCAGAAATATTATCTATGGTTTCTTTATTATTTTCATAATAGTTTATGCATTTATGATAATGTTTCGAAGAAAAATTTCTCCGCAAGCGGCAGTAACTATCCAATCCGCGTTACCAAAACTCATAGTAACTTTGGTTCTAGTAACCTTTTCTTATGCAATTGCTGGGTTTATGATCGATTTAATGTACGTTTTGATTGGTCTGGTTGCCTGGATTGCCGGTCAAAGCATCATTTCATCCGCTCTATCGTGGAGTCAAGTTTTTACTATCCTAACACAAGGGCCAACAGTGGGTCCGATATCCACAGGTTTTGTTGGTATAGCCTTTGTATATTTTATAACTACGCTTCTCACTTTTTTGATAACTTTTGTAGGCGGTTTCACAAGCATTTGGAACGGGGCTCAAGTCACTTTGGCTTTTGCAGTTCTTGGCTTGCCTGCAACCATATTGCTAATTTTTGCTTTGATTTATATTACATTTAAAGTTTTTTGGGTCTTACTGAAAACGTTCATTAACATTATGCTTTTAATCATTTTTTCACCTGTTTACATAGGGCTTGGTGCGCTTGATTTGCCAGGAGTTGGGTTCGGAGCCTGGGCCAAAGAACTTGCCGCCAATCTTTTAGTATATCCAACCGTAGGCCTTTTAGTCGTTCTCTCATTTTTCTTTTTGTTTGTTGCTGTACAAGGCTCGGTTCCTACAATTCTAAACAACCTGCAAAGCATACTTCAGTTGCAATTCAACATACAACCCTTTACAGCCAACCCTCCATGGTTACCTCCATTAACGGTTGGCTATGCGTTGTATAATGTATTGTGGGTATTAGTTAGCTTTGGTATTTTTTCTTTGATTCCAAAAGTGGCAGAAATAATAAAGTCTATGATTACAGGCAAACCTCTTAGTTACGGAAGTGCGATTGGCGAAGCGCTCACTGGGCCTGCTGTCGCATTCGGTTACGCTGTAAGAGGTGTTCAAGCTGGAACAGCCGCCTATGAGGCAGCCAAGGGGAGGGGTTTGTTTGGCGGCGGTAAGCCAAAAACAATAGATACAGCTTCAAAATCTGGATAGTCATCTAATTCAAATTGTAACCTGTTATTTCTTCTTGGGCGTTATGAAGTGGTCGTTGATTATAACTGCCAAGTCCCAAGCAAAACCAAGTGCCATGAGAGCCATCAATCTTCTTCTACCATCAGCGTCTTGGTCGTTAGTTTTTAATATATCCCAAGTGTTCTGCAGGGCTTTTTCAGCTTCCGGATTTCCTTTAAAGCTAATTCTGGTTCTGCCAGAGGCAATCTTTGCCAAAAGGCCGGACCTGCCATCATATTTTGGTCCCCAAACATATTGGACTGCAAAATCCAAAGGGCTTTTCTGTTGCTCACCAAATACAACCATTAATTGTTCACCAAATGAGGGTCTGGCTGTTTCTGCTGCTGCAGCTAAAGCCTTTGTTTCCAAAATTCTAGCAACCATCAACCCCACAACCTCCTTGCCTTTTATCTTTTGCCCGATTCGACTATCGTGGAAGGTTCTATGCCCGTAAATTGTATCTAATAATTCAATAATCTGCGGTAGGTTTTTCTCTAGCGTCTCTTTACTCCACGAAGCAATTTCTGGTGCACGAGATCCGCCTATAAATGTATATAGCGCATCACTATACCGTGCATAATCTTTAAATGTTCCAATCATTGAAACAGGCACCAATTCGTCTACTTTTACAACATCGTCTGGCCTAAACGCGCTGTCTGTAAGTGTCATTATTACAGAATCGCTTTTACCATCAACATCGTCATCGCTTTCTTGGTACATACTTTTAATTCTGTGTGGCAAAAATGAGGGTTCCAAAACCGACCTAAGCGGATCGCCTCCCCAGCTTTGTGTTGGGAATAGAAAGCCATAATCTCTTTTTTCAATTTTACCTTTATCCGTAAGCATGTAAGACCACCTGGTAAACTTGTCAATCAAAAAAGCATCACACGCGGATTTGGCTGCAGCCCACTTGATGGAATCGTCAAGGTCTCTTACTTCTGAACTTGTGTCAGATTCTATGGTCTTATTAATCCATTCCCTAAAACCACCCTGTTTAGCTTTGTCGCGCAATGATTGTATAAGAAGGCCGTTGTTATCAACCTTCTTCTTATCTACAGTAAACTTACTGCCCTTAACTCCGCCATCGGTGCCACGACTCGCTTCGTCAATCAGATTAATTCCAGCTTGTTTCAAGAGCATTTTATAGTAGTGACGTACATAAGTATTATCTATAACTTTTCTGTATGCTTCAGGGTTCCCATGAATAATAAAATCATACCAATCATCTTGTTTGTCTAAATCTGCACCGCGTGGACCAGGCGCAATAAACTCTGTGTATT
>CAYTOP010000010.1:22086-25260 GCA_964439585.1 uncultured Gammaproteobacteria bacterium | reverse complement strand
ATTTAGGACCAGTAACGTCACTATAAATAATTGCACCGGAAGTACAACCACAAGACGAACTTAGTTTATTAATTATTAGGTCACTTTTCCCAGCGTTTTTAAACTCAAAATCGGTTGTTACTACTCCCTGTTTTTGACTTACACTACCCAAGTCACGATTTACTTCACTTATTTCAATTCTTGGAGCATTGGCAGGGGCAAGGTCAATAAGTTTCTGTTTAAGAGCTGTTCTGTCACTCTCATTTATCAGTCTGTCAATTCCAAATTCTTTTGCTGTAGCCAAAATAATCTCATCGTCATTCAACCCTTCATCGACTTTTCCGTCAATATAGTCGATCATCTGTGTCATTGCCCCACAACATGGCTCTTCCTTATTTAAGGGTTGACCGCAGCAGGGACAGGAAAACATGGGATAAATTTCACTGGCGTGTGCTGTTTTTACAATAGTTCCTTCTGTCTTATTACTTGAGCCTCTGGGATGAATCAAATTAGGGCTGATCTGATTAACTATAAATAGAGAAAGTATTATTAGCGAGACTATTTGCCAGAATCTTGGAGAATTTTTGATTTTATTCATAGTCTCTTAGACCCCGCATCCACCTCCACCTGCAGCCGGGGTTGGGAGACTTTTGATTTTTGATCTGGTTTGTGTGTATCCTTGGCCGCTTGAATATTGGGAACTCAAAACTAACTTAGGATCGACCTGGTTCCATTCTTGTCCCTGTTCTTTGAAGTAGGTTGCAAGATCAAGGTAGGTCTGTGGGAACCAAAGGGTGTTTACACCAAGAGCTACTTTGTACATTTCATCTTCGCTTACATTGTTTGCAGCCATCAACTCCAGTAACCCAAGCATTGCCATGCCGTGATTACAGTCGGGAAAGTGAGTCGAGTTACCGCAGCAAGGTCTAAAGATTCCAGAGGAGACCCTGTCGACCATATCCTGTTGTTCTTTTGTCAGAACTACATAAGGATGGGTACTGAAATGATTCATTACATTGCCCGTAGCAAGCGACCAACCTCCTGTCGATGCATATTGACTCGCATCTCCTCCATATTTCTCATCCGTCATTTCGCCGTTTGTCAATATCTCATTCTTGTTTGCAAGTCCGAATGCCCAGAGGATATCAAGCATAAACCTACTATTTGTCTGTGTCATAACAATTCTTTCACTGCTTCCACCTGTGAGCATTTTCTCCTCGTCCGGACTTAAACCTTCCTTAAAAAGAGCTCTAAATTTTGTTGCGTCAATAACACCATCGGCAACCATTCTTTTCCCCAGGTCACCCCAGGTAATTGGTAACACAACACCTTCCTCTGGGATTACAATACTTTGAAGCTCACTTACATTCACCTTTTCACTGGTTGGAGCTTCTTTCTTGTCAATGGTTTTAACTGAGCCAAAATTTAGGAAATCGAATTTCGGCTTGATATTAACAAAAAATAATTGTGAAAAAACAAAAACTCCAAACAATGCGTAAGCGACTGTTCTCCAAAATGAGGTATATGATCTCTCTTTTTCAGATGTCTTTCTTACTTTTGTGACAGATTTTTCTTTAAGAGTAGACATATTTAAATATAATAATTTAATATAATGTACATTCCAAAACTTGCGATTAACATTGAACCCAGACTAAGTACAATTGATTGATAGGGAAATAAAACTTTTCCGTTGTTTTCTTTAATTTTCGCGTTAATGAAATCAAAAAGATAAAATAAGACGCCGCCAATTATTATTCCGAATGTCAATTTCGGCAGGTTTAGTATGAGTCCGTTATGTTCGTTAATCAGTCCAAACCTGTAAAAAGAGAATACGGTTGTTACAAAGATCACAAGATATATAACAAGTTTCTGAAGAGGAATATATGTTTTTTTGATGGAGTTATTCAGCCAAAAACTTGTAGCACCCAAAAATGCACCCATCCAGATGCCCGTTATTGAATCATCAATTCCAAGCACTCTTGACAAGGAAAGACCCACACCGGCACCTGCAACACACAAGGGGCAATGAGCATAGACCGGTTTTGCCAGGAGAAGTCCTGTTAGAGATAAAGGCAAGCTGTATTTTAAGTTTTTCATTTCAAATACTCGCGAAACAGATTTATTTAACTACGGTTCCGCTAAAGGTTAATTTCTTTACCCCCGATGGATCATTGAATGTAATCTCTACAACTCTATCGAATGGTCCGATTCCTTGTGGTCCGTGAGCTGCCGGGTCAAAATTAACAGTTACTAACGCTTTTTCTCCCGGATTAATTTCGTATCCAAGTGAAGGATTTCTATCTCCCGGATGCTCCATTCCAAAAAATCTCGATTCTTTATCACCAATGGTTACTTTTGCCTGGGTACACATGCATGAAGTAACAACATTGCCTAGTTTTATAGTAGATTCGGTATCATTTTTTAGTTCGTACTCTTTTGTAACTAACCCCCCATTTATTGGGACATTACCAAGATCATAATTTTCAGGATTAACCTGAACTCCTGCAACTTGCCCAAGAGATTGGGTGTTACTGCTGGGAACATCTTCTTTTCCGCCTTGCCAAAAAGCCAGGCCAACTATCATTAGTACCGTAAACCCAATGATTCCGATAAATATTTTGATGTCATTTCCCATATTTTTATTCAAACTCCATATCACGGAGGAGTGATCAGGCTTCGCTTACCTTCCGTTTTTTGCAAACAAGTCAGCAATTTCTTCTATCAGCTTTGACTTTTTTGATTTGGTGCCGTGAATTTCGTTGAAAACACAACTGTGAAGGTGTCCATGGAGAAGCACATCATCAACTTTTTTAAGTGCTGCTTGTACGGCTTTTGATTGATGGATAACATCTGGGCAGTATGCGTCCTCTTCCACCATGCTGCGAACTTTCTTCAAATGACCCTCAGCTCTTGCGAGCCTATCTATTGCCTGCTTCTTGACTTTGTTATTCATAATGCTTTTCTATCCTTATCCCCCCGATAGGGATACAATATAGATAATAATAATGTATCGGTCATTATTGTCAATAACTAAAAACAGATGGGCACATGTTCTTTGATCTGACATTTACAGGACTAATTGCAGGAATGATAGAAGCAGGTGTTGTTAGTGTTGTCTTAGTTTATGCTTTTGTTTGGATTTACAATCTCGTTGGAGAAAAGGTGTAAAAGAAATTTCTTTTTGAATTCAATATA
>CAYTOP010000010.1:20212-22076 GCA_964439585.1 uncultured Gammaproteobacteria bacterium | reverse complement strand
ATAGGAGTGGGGGTATATTGAATGTGTGAATACCGATTGAAAGACCAACCGCCACAAACAGACTCTTAACCACCTCAATCGCATCGAGGGTCAGCTTAATGTTCTCAAAAAATATATTCAGGAAGATCGACCCTGCCAGGAGATAGCCCAGTTAACTGCTTCGATAACTCAATCCTTTATGAGTTTGAAAGTTAGAACTCTGGAAGGATTTGTGTTAAATCGATTGTTGGATGGTAAAGCCAATGACCACAAACAAAAACAACTCGCGGAAATACTAAAGCTCTACAAAAAGTAAACCTAATTATGAAATATACAAAAACAACAGTAATTTCTATTGCCATTCTACTTCTGACAGGAGCCGGTTTGATTATTTACCGCCACAAACAGACTCAAGCCAGGCAGGACTATATCCATGATCGAGGTGTCATGGTAATGCCGTTTGACTTAGACAAAACCACCCATTTCTTTACCAAAACAAAAGAGGGGGGTGTTCAGAAAATCCTAGTTAAAGATCCTCAAGACAGTGAACAGATTGACTTAATTCGTACCCACTTGCAAAAAGAAGCGGAACTCTTTAACAAAGGCGATTTTTCAGACCCGTCTGCCCTTCATGGAGAATCCATGCCCGGTTTGTCTGTCTTAGAACAATCAGCTGACAAGGTTGCTGTTGAATATAGTGATATACCCGATGGTGGCCAGCTTACCTACATAACCGACGACCCTGAAATTATCAATGCCCTTCATTTATGGTTTATGGCCCAACTACAAGATCACGGCATGGACGCGATGGAACATAAGTAACTACAGATGATACTATGATCTTGTGGATTATTGGATCGGAATAATTTTACTAACTTTAATTGCATCTTCGATAGGAACTGTAACCGGTTTTGGTACTTCAACCATAATGGTACCAGTATTGTCGTTGTTTTTGCCTATTCCCGAAACACTTTTGTTTGTGGGAATAGTTCACTGGTTTGGAGATGTCTGGAAGATGCTTCTCTTCAAGAAAGGGTTTGACTGGAAGTTGACCTTGTTGTTTGGCATTCCTGGGGCGTTGGTTAGCTTTTGGGCGGCAAGTTTGCCTTTGAGTCTACCTGAGACTCTACTCAAACGGCTGTTGGGTCTATTTTTGATAATGTATGTGAGCTATATCTTTCTGAAACCTGCCTGGAAAATTAAGGCTTCAACCCCCACTGCTTTAGTTGGCGGTTCACTCTCAGGTTTTTTTGCAGGTGTGTTTGGAGTAGGTGGAGCAGTTAGAAGTACCTTTCTCTCTGCATATGATTTGCCCAAGTCGGTGTTTCTGTTTACTTCGGGAGCGATCGGGCTTTTAATCGATAGTTCCCGGATTACTCAGTATTGGGTAAGCGGTACAAGATTTGACGGTTCACTTCTGACAGCACTACTCTTAAGTGTCCCCACATCCCTTATAGGAGCATACTTCGCCAAAAAGGTGGTCAATAAAATTCCTCAGAGATCGTTTCGGTTGATAATCGCCATTGCACTTTTTGCAGTAGGTCTTCGTTATCTTCTAATCAATTCTCGATAATTCATTCTAATAAATCAATTATTTTAAGGATGTTTTTGGTAATCAAGTGATAAACTACATGTTTTCCGCTTCTTCTACCTCGTACTCTTTGAAAATTTCTTAACGTCATCAAGCGTTGGTCCACAACGATAATAAGAGTCTTTGTATATTTTTTCATTAATTAAATAACTTCAAACTGACTCATCATCCCGGCTTCCATATGCTCAGGAATGTGACAATGAATTACCCAGTCTCCGGGATTGTCCATTTGTACCAGGAGTTCAACAGTGTCTCCCGTTTGAATCAATGCAGTATCTTTCCATCCAAAGTTGT
>CAYTOP010000010.1:0-20202 GCA_964439585.1 uncultured Gammaproteobacteria bacterium | reverse complement strand
TATGAATCGGATGCTGCATGGGGTGCATTGACTTGTCATCATTGAAAATCTTGATTTTGATCATATCTCCTTTATTAAACTGCCAATCGATGTCCAAGTTTTCGTATTTTGTTTCTTGATCAACAAGCTTCCACTTCACTGTGTTGGTAGTACTTTCCTTATTCATTGCCTCCATATCGTCTTCCCACTCGATCTTTTCCGGCGTTCCCATTACGGCTCCACCCATCATAGTTCCGTCCGGCATCATATGTCCTCCCATGCTACTCATCATGTTTCCCAATAAATCAACCGTGATGTTGAGTGACTTGTCTGCCGGTTTTGTAAAAAGTGGGCGCAGGGTATTGATAGATTCAATAATGACTTTATTCTCACGAGCGACTAAATAGGATGAGGTGGTTACTACTACCTCCTCTACATTTATGCTTCCTAAGGCATAGGTTTTATCAGGAGTTTGATTTTGAATTTCATAAGTGCCGTCCTGATCAAACCAGATTTCAATGACTGCACGCTCGGAGGGGCTGATTATAACTCCATCCACCCATTCCTCACGTTCGTACTTCCCGTTATCCCCACCTACCAACTTCATGCGCATATCCGGTATTGCGAAATTAAAAACCCTTGTGTTGGCAGAGTTGGTGATATAAAAACGCACACGTTCTCCTTGCTTGACGGATAAACTATAGTTTTCATCGCCATTAACTAGCACGGCGTTTCCGAATCTGCCCATGAGGGTGTGGTCGATAGTTGTTTCATCAAAAGAAGCAATTTGACCATTTTCGACCAAAATATCATCAAGAAATAACGCTTCCTCCCGATCAACCTCAGCCCAATAATCAGAGTTTTCTGGAGTAACGATAAAGTTGCCGTAAAGTCCTAATTCCTGGGCATAATCTTCACGAATGTGAGGGTGATACCAATAGACTCCTACATCAGGAAATTTAAGTTTATATGTAAATGACTGACCTGGTTTAACTGGGTCCTGAGTTACATCAGGCACACCGTCAAATTTATTATCAACTCTGACTCCATGGGAATGCACCGTGGTATCAACATAGGTATTATTTGTAAATTTAAGGGTGATTTCTGCACCTTGTGGAACTTTAAAAAGAGGACCAGGGATCGAGCCATTGTAAGCAAGCATTTTTACCTCACGACCGTTAATGGCCTTTTTCACTATTTCTGCGCTTAGTAAATAAGTGTCACCATTCTGTAAAGAAACAGTTTCCTGTGATTTTGCAGTTGCCAGACCAACAGTATTTGAAACAAATGAATCAGTAACAGTGTGTCCTGTTTGACTCTCTTTTTGCTTAATAAACAAAAATAAAACTACAGAAATGCCAATTATTGAAACAGCAACAATAGTTATTACTTGTTTGTTTTTCATATAGTTTCTTTATCTTACCTCGCCAATTTTTCCGGTGATTGATTCTTGTAAGTGTCGATATATTTCTGTATGAGTGCCTTATCAACAGATTCAAGCTTCATCGTCCTGCCCCACGAGACTACAGCGATTTTTACATCATTAGCACTTCTGGGAGAAACTATAACACTTTGAGAGTTTTCTCTCCCGATTTCTGCTAATATAGCTTTTTCTTCATCACTCATGTCTTTATATGAAATCCAGATGCCCCCGTGCTCCAAACCATGAACCGCAGCTTTGTCATCAATTTCATCATCATAAAAACCCCAGTTTTCAGCCAAAGCCAAATGACTTCCGGATGTGGGTGGATTAGTATTATAGTCGACATCAGTTCCAGCAGATACATGTTCCTGACCTTCTATGGGAAATTCCTCGACTTTCCCTTCCAGTGAAATCTCTTTCACTTCTTGTTCAAACGCTTCTTGCCCGGGAGATTTTTGAGTTAACAGTTTGTAACCACCAATTACAACTATTAACAAAACTGCCACAATACCCACATTTCTGGCTTTATTATAAAGCTCAGACTTTTTCTCTTTTTGTTTTTTCAATTCCCGAATTTTCTGTTTTCTTTCTCTTTTGGGAAGTTCATCCCATTCTTTTGGGTAATTTATATTCATTCTCCACCCCCTTTCTTAAGTGAAACTTTTTAATTTGTTTATCATTGTTTTAACTCTAGTATTAGAGCTGACGTTCCTAGTTTTTGCAAAAGAAAAGAAGAAATAACCGAAAACTTTCCAATAAAAATTAAAATACCAAATACTACTAATAGTATTCCTGATATTTTATTTATTGTTGGTGCATAACTATTAAATTTTTTAATATATGGTAAAAACTTATCAAGGGCTAAGCCAAGTAAGAGGAATGGTGTTCCTAAACCCAGAGAAAAAAGGAGTAGTAGGGGTATTGCTTGGACAAAGGTTGATTGCAGGCCAGCCCAGAATAGTATGGCTGCCAAAACCGGCCCAACGCACGGAGTCCAAGTAAAACCAAAGGTTATTCCTAGCAAAAACGCCCCAGTACTGGTCCCAGAAACCCCTTTAAGTTTTGATTGATATGTTTTATTTAAAATCGGGATTGATATGATCTTCGCAAATTGCAAACCCATTATTACCAATAGTATGCCGATAACTTTATCGATAATTGGCCGATAAACAGCCAGACTTCTTGCAAATGTATTGACAGTCAAACCAAGTAGAAGAAATATGGAAAGAAAACCAGCGGTAAATATTAATGCGTTTTTTGAAAAAGTTGCCTTATGTTTAGCATCTAGCCCTTTCGGTGAACTGCCTGCAAGATACCCAACATAAACAGGGGCAATCGGAGCAAGGCATCCGGCAAAAAAGGTTAAAAATCCGGCTGCGAAGGCAATAACAAAATTAAGTGCAGATAGAGGAACCATTTTTCATTAAGATTTTGCAAGCATCGCGTCGATTGCCTGTTTAACTTGAGGATATGGAACTGCACCCGGAATCAGCTGAGTTTCTCCTGTTTCTGTGTCAAGCAAAATGTTTCCAGGAGTTCCAGTTACACCAGCTTTAATGCCTGACTGGTAGTCGTCTTCAACATGCTGTGCAAAATCACCCGAATCAAGACAGGTTTGAAATTGTGATTTATTTATCCCTACACTTGCAGCTAAGTCAGGAAGAGTACTATTGTCTAAACCGTTGTTCGAAGGGGTTACCTCAAAGATTTTATCAACCATTTTCCAAAAGCCATCGTTACCGGCAAGTTTTCCTGCGCACTCAACTGCTTCAGCTTGCTTATCGGCTTTCGAGTGAAGTTGATCCAAGGGAAAATGTCTATAAACCCACATAACATCATCACCATACTCGGTAATTGCCTGTTGAGCCGTGGGGTGAAATGCTTTACAGAAAGGACATTCCAAATCTGAGTACTCTATTAATGCAATACGAGCGTTTCTGTTTCCTCTTATGTGGTCGTTGTCGCTTACCGGTTGTACTTCTCCAGCCTCTGGAGGAGCCTGAGGAGCAGCTGCTTGAGGATTCGTCCCTGCTGTATCTGCTTGTGTTCCTGCTATTCGTGTATTCCCGCCACCTTCTAAGTTCTGAACTTTCTGCCAAAGCATGCCAACTGCAAATGCTAAGCCAATCGAAACGACAAGAAGAATTGGCACAAATCTATCAAGAAGGTTATTTTTTATTTTACTAATCATTATAATAATACTACAAAGTGTAGTAGATATTTAACTTTTCTGTCAATAGTTAAAAAGAGGACTGATACGAGGAAATAATAATTCTATGTTGAGTGTCGGTCGAAATCACTTCTTCCTTACTCATATTTTCACTATTGCAATGAACAGAACATTGTTTCCCCTCAACGCAAGTTTCGGTTGAGTTTATAAAGCCATCCTGTGTCGCATGGGTTTGCGTCGGGAAAACATAAAGTACCAAACCGACTAGAACAACTAAAGTTGATAAATAAATGTTTTTTACGCTCAATTTATATTCAGATCTTCTTGAAAAGGTGGGAAATGTTGGATAACGTTCTTCAACTTCTACTTTTGATATCGCTAAGTCCAAAGAGACTGCGCCGTTTTGCAGACTACTAACAAAACTGTCAGCTTCTTTTTCCAGTATGGATCTGAATTTTTTGTGAATATCTTTAAAGACTGGAATGAAAAAGACAGAAGCCGAAATTACCTCGCTGACAAGCAGTAGTAGTGGGTGTCTGTATTTGGCATGGTAATACTCGTGCAAAACTACAGATTCCAGCTCCTCTGGTTCAAGTTTTTCTATTAAGCCCGTCGAAAGGACAATTTTGGGATCTGACCAATGAATTGTTATTGCAACATCTTTTTCTGAATTAACAATAAACAGCAGGTCTTTATTTATTTTATTCTTTTTAATAATTTGTGATAATTTTTTAGAATGAATGTTACTTTTATTGTTCATGATTGATGTTAATTTTCTCCAGGTCTTGATATAAGAAAAAATTGCCTTTGCGAAAAATATAACCATCGAAAAAAAAGCCAGAGCTGATAATCCAAAACCAATGTGGTGTAATCCGGAAGCTAGAAAGTCAGAAGAAACTTGCCTGCATACTTCAAGAAAGTGTTCAAATGTAAAGAATGAATACTTTTTAAGAAGGGTAAAAAGAAAAAGAATTGTAGATGCAAAAACAGCAATGATTGTTAAAAAATATTTTAACTCTTTTTTCACAAAATTCCTTTTTATTAACATAAATAATCTTTTGCAAAGCTTGGCAAAATATTATTTTCGTTTTTCAAGCTCATCGGTAAAGGCAGTTACTGCCTCCTGTCCGTACTGATCCACTAAAGAATCAATGATCTTCTTAACTACACCTTTGGCAACTTTTTCTTTTGTTTTCTTCGGAGTATACAGATAGGCTTTACCTACCATTTTTCTTGATAAAAATCCTTTTTCATTAAGCCTCATCATTATTGTCATTACAGTGGTATAAGCAAGCTTCCGCGATTTCTTAAGACATGAGTGTACTTCTCTTACGGAAACTTTTTCATCCCGCCAGACACAATCCATTACTTCTTGTTCAAGTGGCCCTAAATTATAAGTAGTCATGTACTATAAGATTGTAAGCAAAGCTTAGCCTTCGGATAAAGCAAAGCTTTGCACTACTACGTATTGTAGGAGTTTTGTATTAAACATTCAACTTCAAAGAGCGCACTAAAATTTACCCTCTGCGTTATAATATGATTATGAAATTAAAAAAAGGTTGGAGTCTACTTATTTTTGGTCTTTCCCTAATCTTTGTTGCCACTTCGTATTTGTCTAATAGATATAAAGATAAATTTTCAGCACCAAAAGAGAATACCCAAACGATTCAGTTTCAGGTTGGTAAGAATGCCACTCTAGACGGAATTGCAAACAATCTTGCTTATTATGGATTCGTTAAAGATGAAAATGCCTTTAAGGAGGCGGTTTTGAAAAGTGAAGATACTTCAAAAGGACGTGAGGGAGCAATAGTTTTGGAAAATGGCAATAGTATTAATACTCAAGCTACTTACAATATCGCTCAAAGTATGACTGCTTGGGAAATCGCTTCGATTTTATTAAATGAAGGAAAAGAAGAATCTTGTACTCATGGATGCCCGTCAGAATTATTCTATCCTGAAGTACTTCCTGGCGGCGACTTGGCACCAACTCTGCAAGAAAAATATAGCTGGGTAGAAAATTATGAAGACTGTATTAAAGCCGGCGGACAGACTTACTCGAAACAGTATTTAGAAGAAACAGGAGAGCCAGATCACTGCGTATCTCCAGACGGAGAAAGAGAATTTGTTGAGGGCCAAGAGGGTTGGACAAAAGCAGTGGGAGGATAAAACACTTCGAGGGTAGATTTCCAGACATCAAGGGTAAGGTACGAATGTTTAGGATTATAAAATGCACTTTAGCAAGAAATCATGGGCTTTTCTAGGAAACACGGTCACTAGGGGTGCACTGCTTGGCTGCGGGACAGGGATTGCCTGACTCCTTCGGAGACTCCGCTTTGTCCCTGCTCTTGCGGGTCGCACTTACGTTTGCTTGCTGCGCAGGTCGGGTCTTGTAGCTTTCGAGCTCATAAGCAAGCTTGAGATTTTATCTAAAGCAAGCTTGAGATTTTATCTAAAGCATAACTTGGCCCAGCGACGCATTGTGATGCATTGTATTACCCTAAAACCAAACGAGACAAACGCGCAAATATAGATAACATTTCAAAAATTAATAATGAAGTTTGATGTATATCTTTACCCCCTTAACGGTGTTTGCGGGAAGATTAGCCTTTCATTAAGAGTCCTCCAATAAAAAGTACAATTAATGACCCGGCTATTGCTACTACAAAGGACGACAAATTAAATCCGGATACACCGACTCCAAAAAACTTTTGTCCCAGGTAACCACCAATTACAGCCCCAATGATTCCCAAAACAATTGATCCTAGAATTCCTCCTTGAGAACCAGGTGCAATATAACTTGCAATAGCTCCTGCAATTAGTCCAAAAATAACCCAATATATAATAGTCATAATTCTCACCTCCTCTCCTATTAGAACGTCCACAAGCGAAATGTAGCAAACAAACTAATCTGTGTTTGTTTGCTTTTCTCCGGAGAATATCCGTATTAGTTTGACAATTCCCCAAGCCAAAAGAACGTATACTATAATTGCGACCACCGTTGATGGCTCAAGAACCGAAGTTGTTTCTAATCCTTTTGTATATCCTCTCCTAAATATTCCTTCAAATGGGAAAGTGAAGATTCCGGTTAGACCGTAGATCAAACCCACGAAGGTACTTGACATACTAGCCCCCATCAACTTCAAAACAAGACGGAAAACCAAGAGTATTTCGAGCACTCCAAAGAAGAAATAGACTAAGTATTCAACTGTCTGAGAACTGGTTGCTATCCTTTTAGTTTCAGTAGTTACTGCTTCTTTTGGTCCCTCATTTTGAGTAGTTACCGACTCTTTTATAATTTCTGCCATATATTCTCACCCCCTTTTCATTTCTTTACGTCACTTCTTCTGTCGTACTTAATTCTTCAAGTTTAGCAATAAGCTCCCCCTTTGTATAACCGGCGGTTTCTATTTTTTTATTTACGAATAACCTTAATCCTTCGATAATTCTTCGGACAAATATTGCCTCTTTAGATCGTAAATTTCTCATCCTTACCTCATTATCCTCAAATGTATTTGAAATAATAACCAGCTGTAAAAAGAACATTGACCTGTTAATAAACATGTTGGAAATATCTTTTATATCAACACTGTGTGTTACAGAAGATGAAAAGTGGCGGCTTACTATGGTGATTCTCCCTTCCTCAACTGTAATTATATCGGGAAACATATCAAAAGGAAATGCATGTGAACGTATGCTTACCAATAATCTATTAGATTTTTTGACCAAATTTTCAACCGCTATGTTATTCAACCTTTTTTGTCTATTCCTTAATTGATTCTCCTTTTCTATTTCAATTTCTTGGGAGGATGTATTCCCATCACTTTTCTCAAGTAATTCTTCTACTTCACGCCGTGTATATAAGTTTCCATGACCTTGTGGAATGGTCTGTTTTTGGACATTGTTGGTTGTTAGAAATCCAAGTGGTGGAATGGTCTTTGTACTTACTCTCGGATTTCCAGCAGGCGTTTTGCCAGATGTTGAAAAATTCTTTTTATGTTTGATGTTGATGCCGCCGCTTTGATTTTTCATTGTTGTATTTATATTCATTAGTTTATTAATTCTATTTTGTTTAGGGGTTATTACTTGGTGAGGATTCTTGTATAAAGCGGTATATTCCAGGTTGCCAAAGAAGAAGTTATGTTTATGGATCGTAATCCTCCTTAATATAGGTCTTTTTTATTATTGTTTCTTTGGGTAAGTAAGCGATTAAGGCTTTTTCTACTAAAGAAGTTAAACTTAAGTCTTCGGGAACGTCATGGATATGACATTATGAAACAAGTTGAAAAAGACTCTCATGGAAATATTCAAATGGGACCAGGTACTCTTTACGGTTCGATTAAGAGGATGCTTAAATCTGGATTGATAATTGAAGTTAAAAATCCCGAGGATGAAAGAAGGAAGTTTTACAAACTTACGAAAAAGGGGCAGAAAAATTTATCTGCAGAACTTAAGCGTTTTGAAGAGATCGTAAATTTAGCAAAAAATAAAAAGATTTTAGGATTAAATAGTTTAAGTCTTAATATATGACAAAAAACATTTCATTATCCGAAAATATTTATAAGTCAATCCTTCAGCTTTACCCCCCTAACTATCGCAAGGAATTTGGTGAACAAATGTATCTTGATTTTCAGGATATGTACAAAGACGCAAAAATGTCTGAAGGTGACAATGGTTTAATTAAACTTTGGATTAAATTAATACCCGACTTCATATCAAGTTTAATTAGAGAATATATGTATGAAAAGAAAGGAGGTGAATATATCTTGAAAAAAGAGTTTGATACGCTCGGTCTTATCTTTTGGGTACTAATAGGAATAGCAGTATTTCCAGTTACATACTTTGTCAGCATGTATTTAGTTTCCCTGTTTGGTGGAAATATTGAAAGCCAAATAGCATGGGTAGTTTTTATACCGCTTCTTCTTGTCTCATTTATAGGCTCGCAGTGGTTGATACTGCGTAAATATACGAAGAAAGCTAAAAATTGGTTAACAAATACATTTATTGCTTGGGTCGTTATGATCTTGACAACATTTGCATTTTTTATTGTTTCACAAAATGTTTTGTCATTGGATTTGGCGACTGACAATCAATCACAAATAATGGTTATCCAATTCGTTCAGTCAATAATTTACGGATCAATTCTTGGCATCTTTCAAAAAAGAGCGCTTGTTGGATACCCAAATACCTGGCTGTTTGTACCCGCTAACATTATCTCGTTGGCGATGATTTTTATAACTATCCAAGGGTCAATCAGTAGTAATGTTGACATGATGCTAATAGGAACCTATCCAGCATTATTTACTGGTTTAGCATTATTATTTGTTTTACGAAAAAGGACAAAAGGTAATAACAGTAAAATGTCGGGGATGCTTGCTTAAAACTTTAGTCTGACTATCCGGAGAGTCAGACTGAAACAAACAGAATTAAAAAATTAATCACTCCAAATACTAAATTGTAATTGCTTTTCATTGTTAAATATCCATTTATAGGACCTTCTGGGTCTAAACCAATCTAATCGGGGAAATAGGAATAATGAACGCTAGCCTCAGCGTTCAGAGGAAAATATTGCACTAATATATTGAAAATAACACCTATTTTATGGTCTTTTTCCGGAAGACGAGGGTGTGGTACGAATGTTTGGATAAATAAATGTAGATTTGGAGGAAAACATGGGCTTATTTAGGCACATTGGTCACATAGCGCCCAAACTGGCTGCCTGTCTCATAATCTCACCCTAGTTTCAACATTCAGAGCTTTGTTATAATTGCCTTACATGTTTAAAAGTTCCTACACGCAGAAAGAGTTAGAAGAGATATTAAGCAAAACAGCAAAAAGAAGAGGTTGGGATTTTTCATTAATGAAGACAGAAAACCAACCAGAACCTTGGGATTATTTGGAAATTGTTCCTCGATATCTTAATAAAAAAGATACTGTTCTTGATATTGGAACTGGTGGCGGAGAAAGGTTTATAAAACTCTCGAAGTATTTTAAGAAAGGTGTTGGAATTGATATCGATCCTGAAATGATTAAGGTTGCAAAAGAAAACAGTAAGAATGTTAAAAACATTACATTTAATCAGGACACAGAGAAACTTAAAAAAACTGGTGGAAAATTCGATGTTATTTTATGCAGACATGCTCCGTTTGAACTTTCCGTTATGCGCTTTCATTTAAAAAATGGGGGATATTTTATTATTCAAGAAGTGGGTGAAAGAAATATGCTTAATATTAAAAAAGTTCTCAAACAGTCATACAAAAAGCCTGCATTAACTCGCAAAATGTTTGAGAAATCCAACTTAAAACTCGTTGCTTTTATGGAATATGATGTTGATTACATTGTAAAAGATATTGCATCACTAGTTTTTTGGCTTCAGGCTTTGGACATGCTTCATTCTGATTTGGATGGCGGTAAGGCACTGGAAAATGTTGATACTTTAAATAAAATCATTAAAGGCAATGTTGATCAAAGGGGGTTTATTACAAATGAGCACAGATATCTCGCAATAGCGCAAAATAATTCATTATAAGATTGTTCGGTTCGAATCCCATGTTATGGATGGAGATAGGATTCTCACAACAGCCTCAGCACCCAGTACGATTTTTCAACTAAAAACATTCAAGTAACTAATAAAATATGCCTATTTCATGGTATTTCCCCGGAAGTTGAGGGTGTGGTACGAATATTTGGATAAAATAATGAAGATTTGAAGAGGAATTCGCGCTTATTTAGGGACATCGGTCACATAGCGCCCAAACTGGCTGCGGGACAGGGATTTGAACCCCAATTTCCGCTTCCAGAGAGCGGCGTGCTACCATTACACCATCCCGCATTGTCTTGCAAAGTGTAATGGCCAAGCTTTGCTTTGCATTACACCATCCAGCAATAAAATGTGAGTAACGCACAAATTATACCAATAATAGCTTCAAAATGGTATAACATCTAATTTTAGTTAATTGGTTAACTTCTTGGTATAATTGGAACAAATGGATTACGCAACCGAAAAGAAAGTCGTATTTGCTGCCATGAGTAAAAAGAATTTTTATCTGCGCGAACACATTATAAAATTTATTCTCCAAAAAAACTATTCCCCGACGTGTGCCTTTATGATGTATTCATATTTCCTTTTGGACACTGTAGATCGGAAGAAATTGATATCTGCTAACAATGATTTAATTCGGAGAAGCGACGAACTTTGGGTATTTGGGGATATTTCAGACGGTGTTGGTAAAGAAATAATCCTTGCAAGAAAGCTAGGACGAGAGGTGAAATATTTCAAAGTTATTAAAAGAAATCTTAACTTTAAAGAGATAGTAGAAAAAGAAGCCAAATCTGAGTTGTAGAATACTTCTTGGGAAATATTTGCTATAATATATGTACCCGATTGAGGAAGTCGGGTTTTTTATTGTTTGGCGGATATTTATGGACAAAAAAATTATCAATATAGCTGTAATTGCCCATGTTGATCATGGCAAAACGACTTTAGTTGATGCTTTATTAAAACAAAGTAATGTTTTTCGTGCAAATCAAGAGGAAATGCAGCAAACGCAAATTCTGGACAGTAATGAGATTGAACGCGAGCGAGGTATAACCATTTTGGCGAAAAACTGCTCGATTCACTATAAAGATACCAAGATTAACATTATTGACACTCCGGGTCATGCCGATTTTTCTGGTGAAGTTGAAAGGACACTTGGAATGGCGTCCGGTGCACTTCTAATTGTTGATGCGCAAGAAGGGCCTATGCCGCAAACAAGGTTTGTTTTGAAAAAAGCTCTTGAATTGGATCTAAAAATTATCGTTATTATAAATAAAATTGATAAACAATACGCAAAGCCCGAAGAAGCTGTGTCGAAAGTCGAATCGTTATTTTTGGACCTTGCAAAAGATGAGTCACAACTCGAGTTTCCAGTTTTGTATGCAATAGGTAGACGAGGTGTCGTGTTTGACAATTTACCATCCAACATAGAAACCGAGGGCAATGTCGTTCCGTTGCTTGATGCAATTTGCAAATACATCCCAGCCGCCATTTCAAAGATCGGACCCTTTAAGCTACCTGTGACCTCACTTGATTATGATGCTTATTTGGGAAGAATAGCAATTGGAAGGATTTTTCAAGGTTTGGTTAAGAAGGGTATGAAGATAGTTACTTCATCAAAACCAGCAAAATATTGGACAGTGGAAAAATTATATTTATTCGAAGGCCTAACAAAAAAGGAAACAGACCAAGCAAGTAGTGGAGAGATCGTGGCTATTTCAGGAGTGTCCGAAGCCAAAATTGGTGATACCTTGTGTGATCCTTCGGATATACAGCCCCTCGCTTCAGTTTCTGTGAGTGAGCCAACACTAAGAATTACAGTAGGACCCAATACCTCACCAGTTGCCGGACGTGAGGGAAAGTTTGTTACAAGTCGCAATATCGAGTCAAGACTTGATAAAGAACTCGAAAGCAATTTAAGTCTTCGGGTGGAAAAGCTGGGTAACGGTAAGTTTATTGTGTCTGGCCGTGGTGAGCTTCACCTATCAGTTTTATTTGAAACGATGCGGCGTGAAGGTTTTGAGTTGGAAGTTGGCAAACCAGAGGTTATCACAAAAGAAATTAATGGAAAGTTAATGGAACCGAATGAGGAAGTTTCGATTATTGTTCCAAAAGAGCATGTGGGTGTTGTTAACGAGGAGTTGGGCAAAAGATATGGAGAACTTATTGCCATGGAGCCGATTAACGATCTTGAAGTGGAGTTTATCTATCATATACCAACCCGTGCACTAATTGGGCTTCGTAGTATATTGCTTACGGCAACCAAAGGAACTGTGGTATATAATTCCGTGGTTTTGGGTTATGTTCCGATTGGAAAGCCTATCCCAAAGTTAAGGCGTGGAGCATTAGTAGCAAGTGAGAGCGGTGAAGCGCTCGCTTATGGAATTGAAAATGCCCAAGGAAGAGGTCTTACTTTTGTAAACCCGGGATCTCAAGTTTACGAGGGGATGATTGTTGGTGTTAATTCAAAAGACGAAGACATTACTGTTAACATTTGCAAAGGAAAAAAACTTACAAATATGAGATCTAAAATATCAGATGCAATGATTCAATTGACTCCCGCAATAATACTGTCGCTCGAGCAATCTTTGGATTTTTTGGAAAAGGATGAGCTTTTGGAAATAACACCACAAGCTTTGAGGCTACGCAAGAAACAATTAACAGACTTGGAAAGAAGAAGAATAAGGCGCCAAAGCCAACACACTATTTCTAGTGTTTAAGTCTCTTTTAGAAATTGGCGTACTTATGCAATTTGGTTTACGGTATGTTATACTAGAAGCTGATAAGGTTTTTGATAGTTTAAGCAATAAGCGGTTGGAAAGAAGAAGACTTCAATAAGGTTATTCTTTGTTATCCACCTGATTTAAAGCGACTAGAGAAACTGGAAAAAAAGGTGGTGATAACAAATGGCTAAAAGATTATTCGTAGGTGGGCTTCCTTGGGCGGTTACGGATCAGCAATTAGAAGAAATATTTTCAAAGTACGGAACAGTTGCATCTGCAAAAGTAATTACCGATAGGTATACTGGCAGGTCAAAAGGTTTTGGTTTCGTCGAATTTGATAAAGATGAAGAAGCTGATGCAGCAATCAAAGGATTGGATCAAAGCGAAATGGAAGGAAGAAAGATTGTTGTTAACGTAGCACGACCAATGGAAGAGCGTTCAAACGACAGACCAAGAAGGTTTGACGACAGACGTGGTGGAAAAAGAGATTAATTTCTTTGTTAATCTTTCAAACTTTAGTTTTTAGCGAAGTTGTTTGTGTGGGAAAATTGACACTACAGCTAAAGCTATGGGTCTTGAGTAATATTTGCATGAGGCAAATGAACTTCACAAATCAAACTACGCTTAAAAACTAACCTGCCCTCCCGCAAAAAAAGTAGTGATTATTCAAAGAAGGTAGAAGATAAACAAAAAGAAATACACTACGACCCCAAGAGAGACATAGGCAACTACCCATTGCCAAACTGGCTTAGTCTCTGTCTCTAATTTTTTCTTAGCTTTTTTCCCTCTTGCCATAGTTTAAGATTAATATAATTTCATTTGTCAGGTCAACAGTAATAGACTTAACTTAGACACCGTTATTGCATGTTCAAGTTGGATTTGCTAAAGTACCCGTATGAATAAGGGTTTGCTTCTAATCTTGGCGGTTGCTGCAATCGTCATTATCGTTGCCGGTGCATTTTTCTTCAAAAAGCCACAGACAACTTCTCAAACCAATCAACCTTCTGACAGTTCAATGGTTGCTACAGATAATTCGTCCGACAATAAGTTTTCCGGAACATTTTTGGAGCTTTTGGCACTTGGTCAGAATTATTCATGCACGTACAGGACCACCGACTCAACCGGCAGTCAAATGTCTGGTATGGCTTATGTAGCAGGAGCCGGAAAAAAGATTAATGGCCAGTTTACACTGACTCAAGCTGATGGCACGACAATGGATAGCAATTTTATAAGTGATGGTGAGTACAACTACATTTGGACGTCAGCCCAGAAGCAGGGTATTAGGATAAAGGTTGGTGCTAACGACAACTCACTATTTGGCAGTGATAGTGATTCCGAAAAATCGACTGGCATAAGTGATCAAGACAAAGTTGATTTTGATTGTAAGCCCTGGACTGTAGATAATTCGATGTTTATTCCCCCGGCGGATATGGAGTATGTTGACTTGTCGGAGATGATGCAGATGCAACCCACTAGTGCAGCAATGCAGGAAGGTGGAGAAAGTGATACTGCAACTCCCGATTGTTCAGTTTGTAACCAAATTCCAGAAGGCCCCTCAAAAACTCAATGTCTTCAAAGTTTGGGGTGTTAATTTTTCTCCTTCCTTAAGGAACTTAATACACGGTATAAAATTTTCCGAGGAATCTTAAAAGTTAGTTGGGGAAATAATTAAATAATTTTCTGTAAAACTAGCTTCGAACTTTAAAATCGCTATAATTCACCCCATCATGAAAGAATTCAAACCAGGTCCAAATTGTGATCTAAGCGGAGAATGTGTTTTGTATGGTGGATGTTTGTGCAATATATGGCTGTCAGGTAGAAAAAATACTTGACCAAATAGAAACAGTTATTCTAGAACCCGAAGCTCGCCAAGAAGCGGAGGAATTTGTCATTGACCAAGCACATAAGTTGGGCTGCCCAATTGTTTAGTTCAAGTTCTAATATAATTCAGAATACGAAAGCAAAAATAGTTGTAACCCTTAACTTCCAATCTCTTCATTATCCTGGCAAACCCAGCTTCGAAAAAAATTTTCAGCTCCAAATTGCTGCCTACCGCCTGGTCTGAAATTATTATATTTTTTTGGAAGTATGTAGTACAATGAGCCTGAATGACTCAATTTGAAGACATAACCATAAAAATAAACAAATGGGTTTCCGTGCGGGGTTGGGAAAAACATCAAAAACCGAAGGATTTGGCAATATCACTTTGTTTAGAAGCGGCCGAGGTACTCGAGCATTTTCAATGGAAAAACGACTCTGCTGTCAAAAAACATGTGGCTAAAAATAGGAATGAAATTGCGGATGAGCTTGCAGACGTTGGCATTTATCTTTTTAAGCTAGCGGACAAAATTGGTGTTGACTTGGCCGGTGTGATGGAAAAGAAGCTAATTAAGCAAGCGAAAAAGTATCCGGTAAAGTCTAGGGTTCCGTTGGGATTGGAAGAATATAGTCGTATTAAAAAGGAATATAGAAGAAAAAAATGAAATTTGTTTCTTTGGCGCAATCGGCCTGGGAAATCTAGTCGTCTTTTTTGAAAAAGTCACTAAATTCACCTGGAAGCTCCTCTCCGGGATATTTTTGTCTTAGTTCATAAACTTTTCTAGCCACTTCGGAAGATGGTATGTGCGGGTTGTCACGAATTTCTTGAAGTAGTTTGTCTATTTCTTCCTGAGGAATACCCATTTCCCTTACCGGACCAAACACTTTGTCGGCGATGGTTTGTATTCTGTTCGCTAGACTATCTAGTAAGTTTTTCAGTCCTCCCGGACCTTCTTCGTGCGGCGGCTGTAGTGATTCTGGTGACATCGTTTATAATTGTTCAAGAAAAACCCGACCGTAAGCAAAGCTTGCGATCTATCATCTAAAGCAAAGCTTGGCCGAGTTTGACTCGGTAAGGTCGTGAGTTGTTTATTATATCGTATGAAGTAAATCCAACTTAGTAATTTCTAGTAAAGTGAACCTAAATAATGTAAAATACACTATGACTAACGAGGTAGTGGTTAACAAAGATGGAGTAGATGTTGCAATATCTGTCGTAGATCGTTCTAGCATCCCACTCGAGTTGGAGCAAGCGTTCGAAGAGTTTAAAAAAGAAGGTGGTAGGGTGGCATTTAAAGGTTTTGAAATGAAGGGAAGACCTTCAAAATATGTTGCTATCAGGACTTCAACTGAGCAAGTGTAAAGTTTTCAAAAATCTGTCACGGATTTTGGCAAATCCAAAGTAAACTTTATTAACGGTTTTCTTTAATCTAATGTAAAATGTGATTAGAATGCCTTTAAATTCAACCGAAGTGAAGAACTTACTGGATAAAGAAGAATTGGTTTATCTGGCTACTTCTGATAAAAAAGGAAATCCGCATGTCAAACCAATATGGTTCGTTGTGTACAAGGGAAACATTTGGTTTGAGACTGACTACACAACCCAGGCTTTTAAAAACATCAAAGAGAACAATAAAATTATGTTATGTTTTGGTGGCAAAGTGACCTATCTTGTGTGGGGAAAAGTGAAATGGTTTAAAGAAAAGGACGCCCCGCTACCCTTTCGAAAACTACTTTGGGATAAATACAGCACAGATATGGATGATAGTTATGTGACAAACAATACGGAAATTTTCAAAGTAGAAATCAAAAAGGAAACCTCCTGGCACTACGCGGATGAAAATTGGGAATAGATTAGCTTTAGAAAACTCGCTTTGGCTTAAGTCCGTGGAAGTTTATTCTCTTTTTGAATAGTCCTCCAATGATAAAAATAAAGCGGCAATCCGACTGCAATCATCGCGACGGATCCCGACAGATCTCTTTCTCTTTGCCGTTTGGTCTCTCTTTCCTGAATTAGTTTTTGTGCTCCCTGGTCTACCATTTCCCCTTCAAGCTTAGGCGCATAGTACTCGTACGTATCCGCACCCCGGAAAACTATAACTTTCAGTCCCAAATCAACCAATCGGACACTCCCGACAACGGCCACGATTAATCCGACTGCAGAAAATAAGTAGAGATAAATGAGACGAATATTCACTTTCACTGTTTTAGTATACAAAATTATCAATTTAATTGCTTCTATGTGCCCGCACTCAGGGTTTTAGAAATATTCTTCCAATTTGACCCACTAGTTTTGTTAGATTCACGGCATATGACAGGGACAAATAATCGCTCCGGTTTATCAGTTTTTCGAATCTCTCTTGTAATAATATGAATTTAATGACCTGGAAAGTTATTGTTTTTAGTAATAATTCCAATATAATCGAAATATGAGTGTTGGTGATTTGGAAACAAGAGAAGCAGAACCCGTGAAGGAGTCTTCAATTGCCTTTTTAAACTCGGCTGTAGTGTTTGGATTATTTGGAGTAAGGCGAATGCACAGTCACTTAACTGAAAATAAAGATGTCGGTGTTGCTAGGGGTGAAATTAGGTTAACTACTGAAAGTGGAATTACATATGAAAGACGACCTTTAGATTTCCAAAGAGTTAATATCTCTGATACTAGACCAGCTTCTCAAAGCATGTATGCAATTACTCTCGGAGAAGGAGATAATCAACTATCGGTTGGGCGGGGGCGGGTTGAAGATGGGGGAAATATATTAGAAAGTGGTACTTATTTGCAGGTTGGAGGTGAAGTTTTCGAGGCTCGGACGATTGAACCTTCCGGAACTGACTGGCAGTATGGTCTTAGAACTATCTGGCAAAGACCGACTTCAGTTGGTCCCGAATCGTTTGTCACTTCACAAGAGTTAGCTGCAAAATACCCGGAGCAAATTGCAAATGCTGTAAAAACGATTTCCAATGTAACTGGTTTTTCCGAAAGTAATATACCTTTCCTTGACGATCATGGAATAGTTGATATTTGCCAAAAGGTGGCAGCTGAAGTAGCCGTAAACGGCAAAGTAGTTAAAAGATAGATTAGTATTCCCCCTAAATCCAGGATTCCATAAAGCCAATATTAACAACCTCTCCCAATTTGACCCCAAAATTGTTGACTTTTTAATAATCTACCTGATAATATAACCCGATTATGGTTGAGATTACATTAAATGAAGTTCAAAAGCAGTTTGCAGGACGGGATATTCATGAATTATCAGATGAGGATGAGGAACAGTTAGTGATGAATTGCCCGGTAACTATGTGGAACACATCTTGTATAGGAGAAGGTACATGCATGGAACCTAAAAACCCCCAATGTATAAGACGTTTGATACAAAATGCTCTTCCTGGTGTCACTGTGGTGCAATACCAAAAAAGTTATTAATTTGACTAGTTTGTTTCTCTAACTGCAAGCCCTCGATCTTACGTTGACAGGGTTAGTTTCACAGAGTTAAATAGAAGGATGGCGATACAAACAAAAATGCTTCAAATTTTAATTGATGGTCAAGCTGCAATCCGAAAAGAAATGTCCGACGGACAAAATTCAATTAAAGAAGAGATGAGAAAAGGTTTTAAAAATGTTAATAGTCGTTTAGATAAACAAGGAAAATCCTTAGCCTATTTAGAAGACGATGCGCCTACCAGAGATGAGCATGACAAGTTAGATAAGCGCGTTACAAAAATTGAAAGAAAACTCCAAATCCAAACTTCGTAGCTTCTCCAAATTTGACCCTTAAAAATATTAGGAGTATTATTTTCATGCTAATTAATTATATGAAGCCTTTCCGTATTCGGTATGAATTATGGGAACAGTTTTCTCTTCAGTTTTTTATTCACACAATCACACAATTTATCTTTATAGCTACAGAAAGGAGGTGAAATAAATGAAAACTTTGTTTAGTGTAATCAGCCTGTTTGTTATTATGTTCGTTTTTTCTCTGGCGGGTATGGTAAGTGTCACTTTTGGAAGCAAAGGACAGGATAACAAAAAACCTGCGCAAATACTTAGAGTTGATGAGTATAACTGTGGAAGTGATCCCTGCCAGGGATACCGCTGTGTTGGTGATGTAAACATTACAGAAGGAGTATCTGTGAGTCCGGCCTGCTACAATTCTTCCGAATTGTCGAAAGAAAATTGTAAAAATGGAACTTACGAATATATTCCTTCTTTTTCTGCTGTTTGCGACCAGACTGATTATTATTACGTTTGGGTAAAATAAGCAGATTAAATTGGAATTATTTGTTTTTTGAGCCGATTAGATTTGGAAGTTTTTTTATAATTTACCCCAAGTTCTCCGACAGGTTCAGGACTTACAGTTTGACACTATAAATAAAAATTAAGTATCCAATATAAAATAAAATACCTTGGAGTTGTTGTGAGAAAAGAAAAAAATGAGAGAGCGGAGATTCCGCTTTTTTTTGATTGCGCCATGCAATCATAACTCAATTTCTTTTTCTTCTCCTCCAAGGTGTTTGTATCCGTCCTACCTGACTAAATAGGCTGCAATTTCGATGCAGAGAAATAGTATCGTCACCCAGGTGACGAACTTTCGATTCCCCTTGTTTCGGCCTTCGTGGTCCCAGACTTCATCCTGGTATTTTTTATAACCTCGTTCTGTGAGGAAAAGCAGGTGTACAACAAGCCACCTTCCCCACACATACAGGGTTAAAACCATGAAAAATAAAGTGAGACCATCCAGCAACCAATTGCCAGATAGGAGTTGTTTCCCTTGAAACAACATAGTACACCTCCTATTTGGGTTAGTTGGATACTTGGTAGTATTATATCAAAATACAGACCTATAGTCTATTGATTTATCTCCATAGTTTCTCAAAACTACATTTAGATCACTTTCTATCCATTTGTTAGAATTTAGTATCACAAATTGTGAATAGTTGGAAAGGGTAAATTACACTTGTTTTAGTAAAAATATATGCTATATTTAGCTTGCTTATGGCAGTAAATGAAAGAGTTGAGTGTCCGGGGCCAGTGTTAAATGGGGGCAACTGGTGGTGTGAAGCAAAAAATCAAATAATCCCCACCGGTGAAGGACAGGAACCAAACTGTCCATCTAATTGTCCCGCCTTAATTCCTCCAACTGAAGTGGAAGCTGAAGATCAACCGTAACTCGGTATTCTGAATATAGTATTAAGGATTACAGTTTAGGACTGTTAAATTGCCCCAATTAGTATTCTTTGCACTTATTAAATTTATTGTCTTGAATATATTTTTTGTGTTTTTGGTATATAATATTTCAAAATGTCAGAACAAGATAGACAAGTAAAAATAGAGGAAGAGGCCTATTTGACGCCAATTAATCCGTTTACTGATGCACAAGAGGAAATTATCAAGAGGAAACTGGAGGGATTGAACAATAAAGAGATAGCACATGAACGGGGACGCAGTTTGCAGACAATCGTTAATCAAATTACTGCAATAAGTGATAAGATTGGCGATATTACTGGGACTAGACCTCGGGGTGGAGGTTGGCTTCAGGCCATGTTTGGTGATGTA
>CAYTOP010000009.1:558-26280 GCA_964439585.1 uncultured Gammaproteobacteria bacterium | reverse complement strand
TGAAAGAAACAAACCACACTTGAATGTTGGTACTATTGGTCACGTTGACCACGGTAAAACTACATTAACGGCCGCTATTACTACAGTTTTATCCAAGCAGTCTGGCAACAAAACCAAAGCTTACAAGTTTGACGAAATTGACAACGCTCCAGAAGAAAAAGAAAGAGGCGTCACCATCAATATCACACACGTAGAATACGAAACTGAAAAGAGGCATTACGCTCACATTGATGCTCCAGGCCACGCAGATTACATCAAGAACATGATTACTGGTGCTGCGCAAATGGATGGCGCAATACTTGTAGTTTCAGCAGCGGATGGCAAAATGCCTCAAACAACTGAGCACGTAATTCTCGCTCGTCAAGTTAATGTTCCAGCAATTGTTGTATTTTTGAACAAGATCGATACTGTTGATGATCCGGAAATCGTCGATCTTGTTGAACAGGAAATTCGAGAACTTCTCAAGAAATACGAGTACCCAGGTGATGAAGTACCAGTTATTAAAGGTTCAGCCCTAAAGGCTTTGGAGGGTGATGCGGAGGCTGAAAAGCAGATTTTGGAACTTATGAGGGCTGTTGATGATTATATTCCCGAACCTAAGCGTGAAGTTGATAAACCCTTCCTCATGCCGGTTGAAGACGTTTTCTCAATAAAGGGTCGAGGAACAGTAGCAACAGGACGCGTTGAGCGAGGTAAATTAAATGTCAACGAGGAGGTTGAAATAGTTGGACTTAAGGCTACCAAAAAATCCGTTGCAACAGGACTTGAAATGTTTAGAAAGACCTTGGATTTTACAGAAGCCGGCGACAATGTAGGGCTTTTGCTAAGGGGTATTGAGAAAAACGAAGTTGAAAGAGGTCAGGTGTTAGCAAAAACGGGTTCGATCACTCCTCATACTGAATTTGAAGCTGAAGTCTATATTCTTTCCAAAGAAGAGGGTGGCCGACACACACCATTCTTTACAGGCTATAAGCCACAATTCTTTATTCGCACAGCGGATGTTACAGGTGAAGTAACTCTTCCTGAGGGTATTGAAATGGTTATGCCTGGCGATAACGCAAAAATGAAGGTCAAGTTAATTCAGCCCGTAGCTACTGAAGAAGGTCAAAGATTTGCAATTCGTGAGGGTGGTAGCACAGTAGGTGCTGGAGTTATCACCAAAATAATTGCCTAACTTGTTAAAGAGTTTATATTTTTAGCACCTTAACCAAACCATGGCAGCAGGTAGACTTAGAGTCAAGTTGAAAAGTTATGACCACCGCGTCATTGATGACGCGGTTGTTAAGATATTGGATAGTGCCATGGCGACTGGAGCAAAAATTGTCGGTCCAGTTCCTCTTCCGATCAAAAGAACACTTATCCCCGTTTTACGTTCACCTTTTACAGACAAAGATTCACAAGAACATTTTGAGATAATTGTTCACAAAAGATTGATTGATATATTAGATCCCAATCCCCGCACCATAGATTCTCTCTCCAATCTAGATCTCCCCGCAGGGGTAAGTATTGAGATTAAGATGTAGATTTTTTCTTCTTTACTTAACTCCAGTAATTCGACCTAATCATCAAAGCAGCTATTATTTGAATTTTCCAAAGTGTGGTTTTAATATGTTTGTATGCCACCCAAGTCCTCCTTGAAACCAGACAGATTAACCCGGGAAGAGCTAGAAGCACTTCGTTCGCGACAGGTCGAACTGAAGAATAAATACAATCAAGCCGCCTTTGTATTATACGAACAAGATCCCACAAGAGATCAGGTAGCAAATTGGGAATTAGCTGAGCAACAAATCGGTGTCGCTTTTGATGAAGCAGATTTTGAACTCCAGCAAGGTGTTTTAAAAGAACATCATGGTGGGGGTATTGAACATCGTGGTGGTTAGGTAAAAAACCCACTAAACAAGAGCGGTTGTTTCCTCTTCTCAAAGAACGTCATTTAATCACTTTGTAATGAAGCTGGACGAGGTTGTCTTCGAGTTTTTCTACGCCTTCCAATTTTAAATTAACAAAGTCTTGTGTGTTTTCAAAAAGTTTAATGCCGTTACCAAGTATTAGTGGATGGACGCTCAAATATATCTCGTCAATCAGTCTTTCTTTTAGAAAAGAAGTATTTAAAGTGCCACCGCCGATGACAACCGCACTTTTGAATCCCTTTTGGTTTAAAAGTTTTAGCACTTCCATCGGAGGCTTGCTGCTAATGAGAACACCATTAGTTTCTTTGTTTTTCTCCTTGTTATTGGTTAAAACTACATTATAAACATCTTTCATTGGATAAAGTTCACCTTCGTATTGTTCAAAGGTTTTTCTGCCGACAATAAGGCACCCCGCATCTTTTATCGTTTTTTCAAAATTAAGAGTATCGACCTCTGAAACCCAGTCTGAATCACCATCTTTTTTGGCAATAAAACCATCTGCCGAAATTGCCATGTATAAAATTACTATCATAGACGGATTATAACAAAACTTCGGTGGTTTTTGGATTCTTCTTTGTCCGAAGCACGAGGCTAGCTACTTTTTCTCAAAATACAGTGTTACGGTTGAAGTAATGGTTTGGGTACCGGGTTGGATGTCTGGAGCTGCACCGCCTCCCATGCCAACTGGAGCGAGTGCTCGCGACTCAAAGGCAAGTGGAGTTTGGGGTGAGGATTCGACAAAATTTGTAACTTTTCCGAGTTGTATCCCCAGAGTTTGAGCAATTTTTTGCGCCTGCTCTCGAGCATTAGCGATTGCTTGCTCGCGCGCTTGCTCGCGATATTTGTCTGGATTGTCAACCGCAAATCTTAAACTTTGAATTCTATTTGCACCAGCCTTGGTTGCACCTTCGACCACTTTAGAAACTAGCCCCAAATCCTGTGTCTTTATGGTGATGGTTGCATTTCCATTGTAGCCTGAAATATCATTTCTGCCATTATCGTATTGATAGTTTGGCATGATGGAGAAGTCCGAGGTTGTGATATTTTTCTCGTCAACTCCCAGACTTTTAACTTCCGAAATTATTGAGTTATTTATATCGGTTATCTTTTTTTGAACCGCTTCGACTGATATCTCATTGTTGATGGTTATGCCGGCATCAACGTAGGCTGTATCTGGTGTCACATCAACTTTCCCTTCACCCACAACCGAAAGTTCACTTGAGGCGGTTTTGGAGACAACCGAAATTGGAAACGCTATATCAAAAGTTTTAATGAATACCAACGAAACTAAAGCTATCGCTGCTACGACAATATATTTTGCTGAGTCTATGTATTTATCCATATCTTCAATAATAGCATACCAAAAAAGCCTGGAGATAGTAAAGTTTGGTGTGAGTAAATTCTTGCCTAGCTGAGTTTAATTTGATATACTTTGCAGGAAACGATCATGGAGATCGAAAAAGTCGAGGACATAGTTCGTCAAACATAACCTCGTGCAGTTTTTAGAAGAGCGGTTTAAACGCCTTCGGGCGTTTTTTTGTGTCTTAAAAAAAATGATAAACACACTACTTGCAGAAAAGCAAAAAATGGACCAAGCCTATATTGGGAATGCTAGAATTCCAGTTACCCATATTAAGGTTGGTCCTTGTGTTGTAACCCAAGTTAAGGATGAACAAAAAAATGGATATTGGGCAGTTCAACTTGGGTTTGGTGAAAAAAGGATTAAGAATGTTACTAAACCTCTACTTGGTCATCTAAAAGGCGCTGTAAAAGATAAAAAGGCGCCTCGTTTTTTGCGTGAGGTAAGACTATCTGAAAAAACCGATCTTAAAGTTGGTGATGAGATAAAAGTTGGCGATATCTTTAAAAAAGGCGATTTAGTCGCTGTTACTGGGAAATCAAAAGGGAAAGGTTTTGCCGGCGTAGTCAAAAGATGGCACTTTGCTGGTGGACCTAGAACTCATGGTCAAAGTGACAGATTACGTGCTCCAGGTTCTATCGGACAGGGAACCACCCCAGGTAGGGTTTACAAAGGTAAAAAGATGGCAGGTAGGATGGGGAGTGCTACTATTACTATTAAAAACTTGGCGGTAGTTTCTGTGGATGAAGCAAAGAATGAAATTATGCTCTCGGGGCCTGTTCCAGGAATTCCTGGCGGACTTTTAATTATCAAAAAAATTGGCTCGGGCAAGTTGGAAGATTTGATACAAGAAACTCCGCAGATTCAAGTTCAGCAAGAAGAAGCGCCAGAAGGTGAAGGCAAAGAGGAAGCGGAAAAACAGTTAGAAGTTAAGGAGGGAAAAGATGAAGGTTAATATGTATAGTACTAAGGGAGTTAAAAAGGGCAGTTTTGATTTACCTAGAGAGGTCGGGGAAAAGGTTAATTTGCCACTTTTAGCTCAGGCTGTTTATGTTTACCGTGATAATACTCATTTTGGACTTGGGAAAACAAAATCACGCGGTGAGGTGTCTATCTCCACAAGAAAAATTTATAGGCAAAAAGGAACTGGGGGTGCCAGACACGGGGCTAAATCAGCACCCATTTTTGTTGGTGGCGGAACAGCGCATGGCAAGAAGGGAATAAAAAGAAAATTAGTGCTTTCAAAGAAAATGAGATTAAAAGCTTTGAATTCAGCCCTAGCGCTAAAAGCTAGAGAAAACAGTTTGGGGATTGTTGATGGAATTGACAGCATCAAAAAGACAAAAGACGCCAATATGCTTTTGGCAAAAATTGAATCTTCGGAAAAGGTCAACAAGACGCGTAGGTTCAGTCTTGTCGTTGCGGGGAAGGTTGAATTTGCAATAAGGGCGTTTAGAAATATCAAGAATGTTAAAGTTTTGTCTAGGGATAATTTGAATGCGCATGACGTCGTGGTTGGGGGCTTTTTGCTTGTCGACAAAGCTATTTTTGATAAAGTTAAGCCAACCTCAAGTAAAGAAAATACAAAAAAGTCTGTGATAGCACCCGCCAAAGAGAAAACTAAATCAGCAGTCAAACCAACAAAGAAAAGGAGTTCCAAAAAATAAAATATGAGCAAATTAGTACCAATAATTACTGAAAAAACTACCAACGATGCAACCAATGGCCGTTACACTTTCTTGGTAGACAAAAACCTAAACAAGTTCCAAATCAAACAATTGGTTGAAGAAACTTTTGGTGTTCATGTGGTTTCAGTTGCTACGATTAACATGCATGCAGAAAAGAAAAGAACAATTTCCGGAAAAATTAAAAAGATCAAGCCCACCAAAAAGGCAATGGTTACCTTAAAAGAAAAAGAAAAGATAGATGTTTTTGAAACCAAGAAAAAATAAAATGAAAAAACTGAAAAGAATATTACCTAAAAGATCTGGGAGAAATTCTACTGGTAGAATTTCTGTTCGCCACCAGGGCGGACGCGAGAAGCGATTTTATCGTGATATTGATTTCAAACGAGACAAAAAAGATATTTGGGCTAAGGTTGAAAACATTGAATATGATCCAAACCGCAATGTCAACATTGCCCTACTGCTTTACGAAGATGGAGAAAGAAGGTATATTATGCTACCTGCTGGTTTGAAAGTTGGTGGAAAAGTAATTGCGTCTGAAGCTGCACCAATTGAATCTGGGAATTCACTTCCTCTTGCTAAGATTCCTGCTGGAACTCAAATTCATAATATTGAAATTAGACCTGGTAAGGGTGGGCAGCTTGTTCGGGGAGCAGGATCGGTGGCTGTTGTTCAAGGAAGAGAAGAGGATATCGTGTTAGTAAAGTTGCCATCAGCTGAGATTAAGCGATTTTCTCCAGAATTGTGGGCAACTGTTGGCCAAGTGGGGAATTTTGAATATAGAACCAAAAGAACAAAAAATGCAGGTGTTAATAGAAGACGGGGTATCAGGCCGTCAGTTCGAGGTACTGCTCAGCATCCAGGGTCACATCCGCACGGAGGTGGAGAAGGTAGAAGTGGAGTTGGTCTGAAGTATCCCAAAACGCCTTATGGAAAACCTGCAGTTGGCAAGACCAGAAAGAGAAAAAAATACTCTGATGCATTAATTGTTCAACCAAGAAAGAAAGGCAAGCACTCGTAGAAATAATGTCTAGATCAAGTAAAAAAGGGCCATATGTCGATGAAAACTTACTCAAAAAGGTAAGAGGTGGCGATGGTGAAAAAACCAAGCCAATAAAAACTTGGGCGAGAAGTAGCCAAATTCCACCAGAATTTGTGGGTAAGTATTTCAAGGTTCACAACGGTCGGGTTTTTGTGGATGTTTTTGTGACAGAAGATATGGTAGGGCACAGGCTTGGAGAATTTTCATTCACGAGAACCTTTAGAGGTCATGGACAAGTTGTCAAACGTATTATAGAAAAAACTTAATATGGAAATTGTTGCAGTACAAAAATATTTGCGAATGTCACCTACAAAAGTTAGACTTGTGGCTGATTTGGCAAGAGAAATGACGCCTATTGATGCTATTGAAAGGTTGCCTTTCAGTGGAAAACGAGCTGCAAAACCGTTAGTTAAGGTTCTAAAAACTGCCGTGGCAAATGCCAAAAAACAGGGCTTAAATGAGGAAGAACTCTCAATAAAAGAGATCCAGATTAATGAGGGTCCAAAACTAAAACGCTGGCGCGCAGGGGCAAGAGGCAGAGCAAAGCCGTACGCCAGGAGAATGAGTCATATCAGGGTCGTATTAACGACTGAAAATAATCAAGTGGCAAAAAGCAAATTACAAACAAATTCTAAATTGGAAAAAATAGCAAAAGATGGCAGTAATAAGACTAATCCGGAAACCCTAAACCCGAAATCCGAAACAAAAAGCAATTTAAAAAGCGGTAAGCCAAAGGTTAGAAGCCTGGTGAGTAGGTTAAGCAAAAATAAAGAAAGGAGCAAAAAGTAAACTTTCGAGTTTTGATATTCGAATTTAGGACTTATAAACACATGGGACAAAAAATTAACCCTAAAGGATTTAGAATTGGCACTTTTTTGCCTTGGAGTTCTCGGTGGTTTTCCGATGATGCAAAATACAAAGACAGTTTGTTGGAAGATATAAAAATCAGAAAAATGCTGATGGATAAGCTAAAACTTGCAGGTATTAATAGTGTTGAAATCGAGCGTTTACCCAAAAGTATGACAATCATTTTGACCGTATCAAGACCGGGTGTGGTAATAGGGCGAGGAGGAAGCGGCCTTGAGGATGTCAAAAGAAGCATTGTCGAAACTGTAAGTAAAATTAGGGGTAAAAAAATTAAAGATTTGAAAGTTGACCTAAGGGTAAATGAGGTCAAGAATCCAGAGATTTCAGCCTACTTAGTGGCGGGTAGAATTGTGTCAGATTTGGAAAGACGAATGCCCCACAGGAGAGTTGTTGCTAAAACAATTGAACGCGTAATGCAATCTGGAGCATTGGGTGTAAAGATAATTCTTTCAGGAAGAATTGGTGGAGCTGAAATAAGTAGAACTGAAAAGTATCAGAAAGGTTCTGTTCCAACCCAGACACTTCGGGAAAACATTGACTATGCGCAGGTGCCGGCGCTTTTAAAAAGAGGTTATGTTGGAGTTAAAGTTTTTATCCATAAGAAAAAAGAAGAGTAATAGAATTAGTCACTAGTAAATAGGTAATAGGCACTAGTGCTAAACATAAAAACTAATTACTAATTTCTAATGCCTAACTATTATGTTAGAACCTAAAAAAAGAAAATATAGAAAAGATTTCAGGGGTAGAAGAAGAGGTAAAGCTATTCGAGGGTCGTTTTTGTCTTTTGGTGAATACGGACTAAAAGCCCTTGGTAGGGGTTGGTTGTCAAGCAGACAAATCGAGGCTGGAAGACGTGCGATAACTCACAGCATGAAACGCGGCGGTCGTGTTTGGGTGAGGGTTTTCCCTGATAAGCCTGTTACATCACGGCCTGCGGGTCAAAGAATGGGTGGAGGGAAAGGCGACCTTGATAGATATGTGGCTGTAATTACTCCTGGACGTATAATTTATGAAGTTGCAGGTGTAACACACGAGGTTGCAAAAGATGCATTTAACAAAGCTGCAGCTAAAATGCCGTTCGTTTCGAAGTTTGTAAGTAGAGAGGAATAATTTTATGAAAAGGAAAGAAGTAGATACATTAAGAGCTAAGGAAGTGAAAGAGTTAGAGAAGACAGCTGTTGAAAAAAAACGTGAACTTCTCAAGGCAAAAGTGGATATGAGTGTAGCAAAGGAAAAGAACTTAAAAAAGGTTAAAAATTTAAAACACGAGATTGCACAAATTTTAACTATCATCAAAGAGAAGACCTTCACAGTTAATGAAGATGGTCAAGATGAAGCTAAAAAAGCAAAAAAGGAGGTCAAATAAAGTATGCAGATTTTTAGAGGCAAAGTAATACATACAAACATGCAGAAAACGGCAAGGGTTGCAGTAACTCGAATAGTCGCCCATCCTGTATATAAGAAAAGATATAAAAAGGTCAAGCACTATTTAGTTCATGATGAAATCGGAGTGAAGCCCGGCGAGATCGTCCGATTTGTAGCCAGTAAGCCCTTTAGTAAATTAAAAAGATGGAAGATGTTAGAAGTAGTCAAGCCAGATGCGAGTAAAGTTGTTAAAACGAAAGGAGCTAAAAAAGATATTAAGAAAAAATAAGGATTTAAATTCGGAAATTTTTATCTTTTAAAACTAGCATGATTCAACTAAGAAGCATATTAACTCCAGCTGATAATTCTGGAGCAAAAAAATTTAGAGTGATTGGAATTACGCCCAGAATAGGCAAGGTTGCAACCATTGCGGATGTGGTTAGGTGTACCGTTTTTGGGTCAGACCCGAACGGTGCTGTGGCAGACAAGGAAAAGGTTAAGGTGTTGATTGTTAGGACAAAAAAAGAAGTTAGAAGAAAAGATGGTAGCTATGTTAGGTTTGATGATAATGCGGGTGTTGTTATAGATAAACTTGGTTTCCCTAAAGGGACTAGAATTTTGGGTCCAGTTGCCCGCGAAATAAAAGAAGCCGGATATACAAAAATAGCATCTTTAGCTAGGGAGGTAGTATAGCAATGTTGAAATTTAAAGTTGGCGATGCGGTTAAAATCTTGACAGGAAAAGATAAAGGAAGGGAAGGGAAAATCGAAAAGATTTATCCCAAGAAAAAATTGGCCTTAGTTCCTGGTGTAAATATGTTCAAAAAACATGTAAAATCTCAACCTGGACAAAAAGGTGGAATTTATGATATTCCAAGACCCTATGACTTTTCTAAACTTGCCATAATTTGTCCTAGTTGTAAAAAGTTTACAAGAGTTGGTTTTAAGATTGTTGGGAAGGAAAAGGTTCGTTTTTGTAGGAAATGTGGAAAAGAAATAGCAGTAAAAAAGTAAAAAATGACAGGCTTATCAAAAAAACAAAGATTAAAAATTAACTATTTTAAAGAAGTTGCACCTAAATTGGCAGCTGAGTTTGATATTAAAAACAAACTAGCTGTTCCTAGGGTTATAAAAGTGGTGGTAAATATGGGCATTGGAGACACATTGAAGAGCAAAGAGCTGTTGGAGTCTGCAAGAAAAGATATGGCAACAATTACAGGGCAAATTCCTTCAACACGGGCGGCTAGGGTTTCTGTTGCAAGTTTCAGTATAAGACGAGGGATGCCGGTTGGACTGAAAGTTACTTTGAGAGGAGATAGAATGTACGCGTTTTTGGATAGATTGTTTTCAATTGTGCTACCAAGACTTAGGGATTTTCGCGGGTTGACACTTAAGAGTTTTGATAAGTTCGGCAATTATAATTTGGGTGTGAGGGAACACACAGTTTTTCCTGAGGTTTCTCAAGGTAAAAATGTTTCCCGGGGTTTGGAGATTACATTAGTTACCAATTCAAATAACAAAGAAAAGTCAAAAAGGCTTTTAGAGCTTATGGGTATGCCTTTTGAAAAGGTTGAAGATGCTGAAAAAGATACTAAAAAGAATGTTAAGGATGGGAAGTAAAAAAGGAGAATAATTATGGCAAAAACATCTAAAGAAGTAAGAGAACATAAAAAACTTAAATACAAAATCAGGTATACCAACAGGTGTAGAATTTGTGGCAGGTCAAGAGGATACCTAAGGAGGTTTGGTTTGTGCAGGCTTTGTTTTAGAGAGTATGCCCATAAAGGCGAGCTTCCGGGAGTTAGAAAGGCTAGTTGGTAACTATATGACAATGGTAAATTTTCCAGTGGGAGATTTTCTTATACATACGAAAAATGTAGCAATTGCTAGGGGAAAAACTTTGGAAATCAGACATACAAAGCTAATTTTTGCTGTGGCCAAAGCGATGGTGAGGGCAGGTTATCTTAGTGATGTCAAAAAAGTTGATCACAAAATAGAGGCAAAACTTGTCTATAGGAAGAAAGAACCTCTTCTTATGGATGTGAAATTGGTTTCAAAGCCTGGTTTGAGAATTTATATTAGCGTTGATGATTTGAGGAAAGTGAAAACTCCGACTATTTACATTATTTCTACGCCTGGTGGGGTTTTGACATCAAGTGAGGCAATTAAGAAAAATGTTGGTGGTGAGATTCTTGCTGAAATTTTATAGATATGAGTAGAATTGGAAAATTACCAGTTAAAATTGTAGATGGAGTAAAAGTTGAAGTGGATAATCGACTTATCAAAGTTTCCGGCCCTAAGGGAGCTTTGGAGAAGGTTTTACCGAGGGAGATATCGGCCAATGTTGAGAACGGGGAAATAGTAGTTTCTGCACATGGAAAATCCGATAAGTCAAAGGCTTTGCATGGAACATATAGAAGCTTAATTGCAAATATGACTAAAGGTGTAACTGAAGGATGGTCGAAGGCTCTTGAAATGGTGGGAACAGGTTACAGAGCCGAAACAACAGGGAAAAAGCTTACTCTTACCGTTGGTTTTTCGCATCCGGTAATTATTGATGCACCTGACGGAGTTACTTTTAAGGTAGAGAAAAATATAATAACAATTGATGGAATTGACAAAGAGGCTGTAGGTCAGGTGGCGGCAGAGATAAGGTCTGTAAGGCCACCAGAGCCCTATAAAGGCAAGGGTATCAAATATGTAGGGGAATTCATTCGCAGGAAGGCTGGAAAGGCAGCTAAAGCAGCTGGTGCAGCCTAAGGGAGATGTATGAATACGCTTAAAAGACATAAAAAAAGAGCAGTTAGGACAAGGTCAAAAATAAGTGTTACGGGGCAGAGGCCTAGGCTTACTGTTTTTAGGTCTAATAAACAAATTTATGCTCAATTGATTGACGATACAAAAGGTAAAACTTTAGTTGCATTTTCTAGTAAAAATTTGGATGTAAAAACTGTTAAGGGCAAGACCAAGCAAGAAATCTCGATATTGGTGGGAGAGGGTGTTGCAAAGATGGCAAGAACCAAAAAGATATCAAAAATTGTTTTCGATAAAGGACCATACAAGTATCATGGCAGAGTTAAATCTGTTGCTGAAGGTGCAAGAAAAGGAGGACTAATTTTCTAATGGATTATAGAGGTGGTTATCAGGGGGCACAAAAGGAATTTTCCGAGACTGTCGTTGAGATTAAACGGATATCAAAAAAGACTAAAGGTGGAAATACCATAAGATTTTCGGCTTTAGTTGTCGTTGGTGACAAAAAAGGCAAAGTTGCAGTTGGGCTATCAAAGGCACCAGATGTTGCTAGCGCAATACACAAAGCCATAGATCAAGCAAAGCGAAGAATGATTAAAGTACCCATAAAAGGGACAACTCTTCCTTACTCGGTTAACGAGAAATTTTCTGCTGCTAAAATATTACTTAGACCAGCGCCTAAGGGATCTGGTATCATTGCAGGAGGTCCAATGCGAGTAGTATTGGATGCTGCTGGTGTAAGAGACGCAGTGGGAAAAATCTTGGGGACAAAAAACAAGGCATCAAATGTTTATGCTACGCTTAAAGCGCTTAAAACTATAGCTAAGATGGATGACAAAAAATCGAGCATGAAAGGTGGGAAAAAATAATGACAAGATTGCCAAAAGTTGTTGTACGAAAATCAAAAAGGCGAGGAAGAGGTTACGGAAGCGGCAAAGGTGGACATACCACTGGTCGAGGCCAAAAAGGACAAAAATCAAGAGGAAAAATAGGAATACTTTTTGAGGGTGTTAAAATGAAGAAATCTCTTTTAAAAAGAATTCCAGTAAGACGTGGTAAAACGAAATTTAAGGCAGGTGTAAAACCGTTGGTTGTTAACTTGAAGCTTTTGAACTTACTACCTGCCGGTAGTAAAGTTGATATAGACTTTTTGGTAAGCCATAAACTGGTGGATGCTAAAGATGCCAAAAGTGATGGTGTAAAGATATTGGGAAATGGTGAAGTTAAGAAAAAGCTAACTATCGAGCTCCCGATTTCCAAATCCGCTGCAAAGAAAATTGAAAAAGCTGGTGGAAAAGTTTCTGAGGTTTCGGATAAGTAACTGTAGCTTACTTATCGGCCTTTATATTATTAAAATTTAAGAATTTCGATTTATGCTTGCTTCGATTTTTCAATTTTTTGGGAAGACAGTAAAATCACCCGACATTAGGAAGAAATTAATAGTTACGGCTATTGTCCTTGTTATTTATAGGTTTATGGCCCATATTCCGGCAGCTGGTATTAATAGGGCATCTTTACAGGCTTTATTTACCGGCAGTCCACTTCTTTCTCTATTGGACGTGTTCTCTGGAGGAACATTGGCCAATTTTTCGATTCTTGCATTGGGCTTGACGCCATACATTAACGCTTCAATTATTTTTCAATTGTTATCATATGTAGTACCTTCGTTAGAGGAGCTTACAAAGGAAGGCGAATATGGTAAGGAAAAAATTGACCAATATACAAGGATTGTTACTGTTCCTCTTGCAGCATTTCAGGCTTTTGGTATGTATGCTTTGCTTAAAAGCCAAGGTATAATTCCTTCGCTATCTCCCCTTTCTTTAATTGCTTTGGTTGCAACTATGACCGCGGGTTCAATGTTGGCGGTGTGGTTGGGTGAACTTATCACCGAATATGGAGTAAGTAACGGTGTTTCCTTTTTGATTTTTGCCGGAATTATTGCAAGGCTTCCAGTAACGCTTGGTCAATCTGTTGCTGTTATCACCACACAAGATCTTATGCGAGCTGGGGTGTTTGCTGTTTTAGCTATTATCATTGTTGGGGTTATAGTGTTTATGAACGAAGCCACTCGGCAAATCCCCATAAATTATGCACGACGGGTTGGTAGGACCGTCCTTTCGTCTTCGTATATTCCATTAAGGCTAAGTCAAGCTGGAGTAATACCTATAATTTTTGCAGTTTCACTTGTTTTATTACCCTCTCTTGCGGGTCAGTTTTTGGCTAATGTGCCAAACCAACAAGTGGCTCTGTTCGCATCAGAAATTGCCAGGAATTTTAGTCCAACCTCCTTCGTCTACAATTTTGTCTATTTCTGGCTTGTTTTTGGTTTTACTTATTTTTATACAGCTATTGTTTTTAATCCCGAGCAGATTTCTGAAAACTTGCAAAAAAGTGCAGGTTTTATTCCCGGAATTAGACCGGGAACACAAACAACAAAGTACTTGGGGGGTGTGTTAAATAGAATTACCTTAGCAGGTGGTGTCTTTTTGGGACTTGTTGCAATTTTGCCGTCCTTTTTTCAAAACTTTTTAGGTGTTGCTAATTTGGCAGTTGGTGGAACCGGAATTTTGATTGTTGTCCAGGTCGTACTCGAATTCACCCGTGAGTTGGAAGCACAACTTGTTATGAAACGATACGAAACCTTTTTAAGTTGATATGATACTTGTTATTTCTGGTCCCCAGGCTTCAGGTAAAGGAACACAAGGTGATCTGCTTGCAAAAAAGCTTGGTTTATTTCATATGGAAAGTGGAGAAATGTTGCGTGAAATAGCCAAAACAGACAATCGCATAAGAGATATGTTAAACACCGGAACTTTGGTACCAGGAGAAGAAACTATTAAGCTAATGGAAAAGAAAATAAACGATGAAACAGGAGGCTTGGAAAATATTATATTTGATGGATTTCCCAGAACTCCAGAACAATACGAACTTTTTAAGAAATGGTTACAAATTAATAATACTAAATTGGATTGTACAATATACCTGGAAATTAGCGATAAAGAGGCAGAGAAGAGATTGTCGGCAAGAAGAATCGATGAAATAACCGGAGAGGTTTACAATTTAATAACTAATCCACCAGGTACTGATGTAAACCCTGAATATTTAGTTCAACGGGAGGATGATAAACCAGCTGCTATTCGCAAAAGACTTTTCATATTTCATAGCACTACAAAACCAATGTTAGAAGAAATGGAAAAAGATGGACTTCTTGTAAAAGTTAACGGTGAGCAGTCAATTATGGCCATATTTGAGGAAATATTAACTGAACTTAAAAAGAGGGGTTTATATAATGGGTAGCTTCGAAATTAAAACTCCTGAGGATATTAAGAAAATGCAGGAAGGTGGCAAAATTCTTCGTGCTGTCAAAAATGCTGTTGCTAAAAAAGTGAAAACAGGTGTTTCTGCCAAAGATTTGGATGAATTTGCAGAGCAAATGATTTTAGATCTAGGTGGCAAGTCTTCTTTTAAGACAGTGCCAAATTACCGTTGGACCACATGCGTCAATGTTAATGCTGGCATCGTTCACGGAATTCCTACTAAAGATCTGGTTTTTAAAAAGGGTGATGTTGTTAGTATTGACTTGGGAGTTTTATACCAAGGGTTTCACACCGACACCTCAATTACGGTTGCCATTGACCCGTCAGCTCAAGTATCTAAAATGTTGAAAGTGGGTCAAAATGCTTTAGATCTCGCGATTGTTGAGGCTAAGCCCGGCAAAAGGATTTATGATATTTCTGAGGCTATAGAGAAAAAAGTTAAAGCTGGTGGGTTTAATCCTGTGCGCGCATTAGTAGGCCATGGAGTTGGTCGCGAGCTTCACGAGGAACCTCAGATACCCTGTTTTGTGAGTGGAACTCGCAACGAGAGTCCAAAAATTCCTGTCGGTGCAGTAATTGCAATTGAAGTTATGTATACTCAAGGAAAACCCGATTTGGTTTTAGAAGATGACGGGTGGACAATTTCTACCCAGGATGGTAAAATATCAGCGCTTTTCGAAGAGACCGTTGCTGTTACTAGCCACGGTCCTATTGTTCTAACTTAAAGAAAGAATTTTAGCGAAAAAGCTAATGTTGATTGGCTTTTCTTTTTATTGTTAAACAAATTTCGAATAGCTTTAAAATTTATGGCTCAAAGCAGGAATCAAGCAATAGACGGTGTGGTTACGGAAGCTTTGCCCAATACAATGTTCAAGGTTGAACTTTCCGATGGCCGGGAAATTTTGGCAACACTGAAAGGGATTTTAAGAAGAAGGTATGTCAGGATTTTTCCTGGTGACAACGTTAAAGTTGAAATGACGCAATACGACAAAGATAGGGGTAGGATTGTTTTTAAGTACAGAAAATAAAAATATGAAAGTAAATTCATCAGTCAAAAAAAGATGCAAGAATTGCAAGATAGTGAGACGACGTGGGGTTATCTACGTGATTTGCAGCAATCCTAGACATAAGCAGCGTCAAGGATAGCTTGCACACTCCTCTTATGAAAGAGTTTGTGTAAGCAGCGTCAAGGATAAGGACTATGTAATAGTCACCAGTTTAGTATTTTCACTATTGCCTAATAACTAATTAAAATGGCTAGAATTTCAGGAGTAGAACTACAAGACAATTGGAAAGTTGACTATGCCCTTACAAGGATTAAGGGTATTGGTTGGTCTATCGCGGAGCAGATTTTAAAGAAAGCTAACTTACCTTCTTCTAAAAGACTGTCTGAACTGTCTTCAGATGAGGTAGCAAAGTTGGCCTCTGAGGTGGACAAATATCCAACAGAAGGCGAGCTTTTAAGGCAGGTAAAATCCAATGTCACACGGCTTCATGCTATAGGTTCTTACAGAGGCGTTCGCCACTCGCGCGGCTTGCCGGTTCGTGGGCAAAGAACTAGGACGAATGCTAGAACCAAAAGAGGTAAAAGAAGAACAGTAGGAGCATTTAAGAAAGAAGCGCTGACTAAGATGCAACAGACACAGAAGGGGGAAAAGTAAAATGGCCGCAAAGAAAAAAACTGCTGAAAAAGGAAAAATCTACATTTCGGCTTCATTTAATAATTCTTTAGTAACTATTACCGACGACTCTGGTAACACAATTTCTTGGGGTTCATCTGGCGCATCCGGTTTTAACGGAACACGAAAGTCTACGCCTTATGCGGCAACGGTAGCTGTAGACAAGGTGATTAAAAAAGCACAAGAGGAATACGGTCTCAAAGAAGTAGAGATTTATATTAAAGGTCCAGGTGCAGGAAGAGATGCGGCATTGAGGGCAATAAGGTCCGCTGGTCTTAAAATTTCGTTAATTGCTGATGTGACACCTATTCCGCACAATGGTCCAAGGTCAAAAAAGAAAAGGAGAGTATGATCTTATTCTAACTTTCTTTTCTAAAGAAAGTTAGGCAAAGAAAAACAAAATAATTAAAAATGGGAAGATATACAGGTCCTAAAGATAGATTATCAAGACGAGAAGGGTTTGACCTCTTTGGTAAAGGGGCTAAATTGACTAGACTTACTGTTCCCCCAGGAATCCATGGGCATAAAAGTTTTCGAAAAGTCTCGCAATACGGAAGGCAGCTTAGAGAAAAACAAAAAGTCAAAAGAATGTATGGACTTTTTGAAAAACAATTCAAAAGATATGTTGATAAAGCGTCAAAAACTAGAGGCAATACGGGGGAAATGCTTTTGTCTCTGCTTGAAAGACGGCTTGACAATGTTATTTTTCGACTGGGTTTTGCGCCAACCAGAGCCTCTGCAAGACAATTGGTTTCTCATGGTCATGTGCTGATTGACGGTAAACGTGTCAATATCCCATCTTACCAAGTGAAGTCTGGTGATACTATGACATTGTCCAAAAAAGCTATGGAAATCCCTGCAATCAAAAAATTATTACTAGATAAAGAGTATAAGACTCCTGGGTGGATTGAGAGAAAGGCTGCGGCTGGACATGTTGTAAGAGTTCCCAAAAGGGATGACATTCCAGAACAAGTAGTTGAATCGGATATTGTAGAGTTTTACTCTCGGTAATCCGAGAGTCAAGCCCTGCTTTAGACGTAGTTGCAAAGCATCGCGTACAACGCGAAGTAGTGCCCAGCTTTGCTTACTCACGACAATTGTATGATGATTACTAATAATTTATTTGACTTATTGATTGCCCTAGCTAAATTTGAGGCTAGGTGATACAATCCTTAAGTTGCAAAAAGGAGGTGAGTGATTGATGAACCAACCTATTTTTGAAATTAAAGAAGAAGAAAAAAAGGATAACTATACAAAGTTTGTAATATCTCCTCTTGAGCAGGGGTATGGAAATACATTGGGAAATTCATTAAGAAGAGTATTGTTAGGCAGCCTTCCAGGAGCAGCTGCAACATCAGTTCGAATCTCTAGTGTCAAACATCAATTTTCAACACTAAAAGGGATGAAGGAGGATGTTGTCGAGCTTATTTTGAATCTTAAAAAAGTAAGATTTTCGTATGATGGAGACAAGCCGGCAAAAGGTGCGATATCAGCAACTGGTCCTTCGGTTGTTACAGCGAAGGATATCAAGCTTGATCCCACTGTTTCTGTTGCCAATCCTGATCTTGTTTTGGCAAATTTAGACAAAGGTGCCAAACTAGACGCCAAGCTGGAGATTGAAAAAGGAACTGGTTATTCACCGAGCGAAGATAGGGCGACGGGTGAGATCGGTTTGATTCCCCTTGATGCCTCTTTTTCACCAATTGTAAGAGTTAATTATAAGGTTGAAGAAACACGTGTTGGGCGTCTTACCAACTACGATAAATTAGTTTTGGAGGTTTGGACAGACGGATCAACTGATCCTAAAGAAGCTTTAGTAAATTCCGCCAAAATTTTAGTTTCTTTTTACGACCAGATTGTTAATCCAAAAAAGGTGGAGAAAAAGGTCGAGAAGAAAGATGATGGCTTAGGTCCTATTGGCAAGCTCTCAGTAGAGGAGATTGGTCTTCCGACTAGAGTTGCAAATGCATTGGTAAAAGCAGGTTATGAAACTGTTGAAGATTTGGTAAGCGCAGAAAGAGCAGAATTGGTCAAAGTCCGTAATTTAGGTGAAAAATCTGTGAAAATTATTGATGCAGCACTAGGTGAGAAAGGCTTAGAAATAGCTGGCAAGTAGTCAGTTGGCACTATGAGAAAGAGAGTATTTGGACATAAGTTGTCCAGGAACCGAAATTCGCGAAAAGCGCTTTTTAGATCTCTTGTGAGGTCTTTGGCTATACATGGTTCGATTAAAACCACGAAGGCCAAGGCAAAAGCAGTCCAAGGTCTAATAGATAGGGTAATTAAAAAGGCTCAAAGTAATAACTTGACAACGCGACGTGAAGTGTATTCGATGTTGGGAAACGATCGCGCAACAACTGACAAACTTTTTAAAGAAATTGCTCCCAAGCTTAATAACAGAGCAAGCGGGTTTACAAAAACAATTCCACTTCCCAAAAGAGCTGGAGATAATGCAAGTATGGTAACTCTTGAGTGGGTAGAAAAGATGACTGTGGATGATGCGGTATTAGGAAAAAAGAAGGAGAACAAAAAGGAGAATAAAAAATCTGCCAAAAAAGAAGTAAAAATTGATAAAAAAGTCAAAAAAGCTAAAAAATAAATAAGATGAATACTAAGACATACCAACCAAAACATAAAGATATTGAAAGAGATTGGCATCTCGTAGATGCCGATGGTCAAGTTCTCGGAAGATTGGCAAGTCAAATATCACTTTTTTTGATGGGGAAACATAAAGCAAAATATGCTAGACATATGGATATGGGTGATTATGTGGTTGTTACAAACGCAGCAAAAGTGAAGTTAACTGGCAACAAACTTTCGCAAAAGGTTTATTATAGTCATTCTGGCTATCCAGGTGGTTTTAAGGAGACTAAACTATCCAAACTTATGGTAGATATGCCAGAAAGAGTCATTGAGAAGGCTGTCTACGGTATGCTTCCTGATAATCGTTTAAGAAAAGCGAGAATGAAGAGATTAAAAGTATTTAAAGCAGATACAAGTCGGTACAATGACAAATTTCAGAAAGGTAAGGAAAAATAATGGCAAAGAATAAAAAAATTAATTATGTTTATGCAGTAGGCAGGAGAAAGTCGGCGTCAGCTCGTGTCCGGCTTTATAAGGGAAAAGGTGAAAGCACTGTAAACGGGTTTCCCGTCAAAAAATATTTCGGATACGCAATGGATCAAGCTGCGTGGGCAAAACCATTTGGAGTTCTTGACGTGTCGGATAAATATTATGTTACTGTAAAAGTTGCTGGTGGTGGGAAGAGTGGTCAACTTGAAGCAATTGTTCATGGAATTTCAAGAGCCTTAGCTAAAGAAAATAAAGAAAAATTCAGACCAGCACTTAAAAAAGCAGGCCTTCTTACTCGTGATTCAAGAGTTCGTGAGCGTCGTAAGGTCGGTACCGGCGGTAAAGCAAGAAGAAAGAAACAGAGTCCTAAGCGATAATTTTTCCGACTAAGTCCCACATTTTTGTGATAAGTACATTTTCTTTAAGTAAGCTTATCGATCTTCAGGAGCGCACGGCTTAAATGTTATAATTCATTTTTCATGGATGTAAAAAGCTATCTCAAAGAATATATAAGCCGAGCTGATATTTTTATTTCCTCATATATGGATACAAAAATATTGGAGGTTAAAGATGTTGGCAAAAATAGCAGAGGAGGATTGGTAGCTGTTGATATGCTTGAAAGATACAAGAAGTTTTGTTCCGGTGGAAAAAAACTAAGAGGTGGATTAATACAATTAGGCTTTGAAGTTGCAGGAGGGGAAAAGAGGGCTGTTTTAGGCGCATCAACTGCAATAGAGTTAATTCATGCATTTTTGCTCATGCATGATGATATTCAAGATATGGACGCGCTTCGTAGAGGGCAACCCACCATCCACAAACAATATGAGTCGAAGCATGAAGAAATGAAGTTCAAAAAGGACTTTAAACTTTATGGCACTTCAATGGGAATTAATATGGGGGATCTGGGAGCTTATATGGGAATGGAAGTGATACTTTCTTCAAAAATTGACGAATCGCGGAAATTAGAAGCAGCCATTTATTTTTCAAGGTTATTGCAAAGAGTGGCTTTTGGTCAAGGGCTTGATGTTACTTATGAGCAACTTCCTAAAATTACCGAAGAAGATGTTTTGGAAGTACATCTTCAGAAAACCAGTGTCTATACCGTTGGAGGTCCACTAAAAATTGGTGCCATTTTAGGTGGCATGTCCAAAAAAAATATTGATGCAATAGAAAAGTATGGGGAACCAATTGGTATTGCTTTTCAGCTGCGGGATGACGAACTCGGTCTTTTTTCAAGTGAGAAAGAGTTGGGTAAACCGATAGGAAGTGATATAAGAGAGGGTAAGAATACTATTTTAAAAATCAAAGCAATTGAAAAAGCAAAAGGTAAGGACAAAGCCTTTTTAATAAAAGCCTACGGAGACCGAAAAATAAGCCAAAAATCCGTAGATAAAGTTCGCGATTTGACCATTAAAACTGGTGCTTACGATTATTCTAAAAAATTGGCAAAAAAGCTAGTGACAGACGGCAAGAAATTTATACCTCAAATTACGAAGAATTCATACTTTCAAGATACACTGTCTTCATTTGCCGACTTTATGATAGAGCGAAACTCTTGAGGTGTTATAATACTTAACATGGGTGAAGCAAAAAATATTTCTCTTCCTAAAGGCACGAAAATTCCAAGTCATGTGGTTATAATACCCGATGGCGACAGGCGTTGGGCGAGAGCCCGTGGACTGTCTCCTTCAGAGGGTCATAAAGCCGGAATTGATAACATGATTAAGCTAGCTAGGGTTGCACGCGATTGGGGAATACATACAGTGTCCTCTTGGGGTCTTTCAACTGAAAATTGGATGGAACGACCAAAAGAAGAGGTGGATTTTTTAATGAAGGGCATAAGTCGGTCGCTGGATATTTATTGCAAAGAGATGCAAAAAGACGGTGTGAGATTTGTACATATCGGAAGAAAAGATAGATTGCCGCAGTTTCTGTTAAGAAAAATTGCAGAAGTGGAAGAGCTTACAAGAGATAATGGCAAACACGTTTTTAACGTCGGACTGGATTATAATGGCTGGGACGAGATCGTACGGGCTACGCAAAAAATCGTATCCGATGGTATTTCACCGGAGAAGATAGATAGAAAGACAATCGACACCCACATGGATACGGCAAGTCAACCCTATCCGTATATCGATTTATATATTAGAACCTCAGGCGAACAAAGGACAAGCGGCTTTATGATGTGGCAAGCGGACTATGCTGAATTTTATTGGGAACCCGATTATTTTCCAGCCTTTACTCCAGAAAAATTAAGAGCGGCGATTTTGGACTACTCGAGAAGACGAAGGCGGTTTGGCGGTAATGATGCCGAAGAGCATTTAAAGTTTAAACCTGAACTTGCGGCAAAATTTGAGTTGGGCTGGTGGAGACTTAGAAACATTCCTGAAGGTACAAGATTTAGAGATTTTGCAATTCAACACTTAAAAGAGCAGTTTGGGTTGTCAAAGGCATTAGCAGTTAAAGCGGGTGTGTTGATGACCCAAGCAATAATTGAGGGAAATAATCGCAAATGGGAAAAGGCCAAGGTTCCACTAGGTAAATTTTATAAATTGATAAAGGATGAACTAAAGCTTGCTTTTGAACCTTCACTGGCTGCATCGCTGGAGGTTGAATTATGGCATGACCTAAATGACAAAGAAAGTATTCAGCAGGCAGCAGAGGTTGAGGAAACTGCAAAGCAATATTATGCGGAAGTTTATAGAATTTCACTTCTGCAAGCGGCAAAAGCTGCACACTTACGGGTTCTGGCTTCACTTGAGCGAAATATGGCTGAAAGGGGTTACGGAGAGGAACATTGGGTCAAGGCGGAAGATTATCTCGAAAAGTTCTATAGCGCACTCAAGGAAAGGGTAGCCTGAGGCGCAATGCCGAGCTACGCTTACAGCGCACTCAAGGAAAGGGTTGTCACTCTGAACAAGGTAAACTTTGAAGATCGTTAAATTTTACCTAATTTAGTGGCAAGCTTTTCTGTTTCATCCAGGAGCGTTTTAATTTCCTCGATACCAGGTATCCAAAATTGCCTTTTTGTAATATCTATTCCTAGTTTGGCGAAAATATTTTTGGGAGAGTCGGAAAGTCCAGCTGAAAGAAATCCCTTTACCTTTAAAATAAACTCTGGGTCATCTTTTACTGAGGCTTGAAGTGATTTGGCAATTAGCATACCGCTTGCGTAAGAATAAACATAAAAGAAGCTTCTAAAATGACTTACGTATACCCACCAGTTTTGTGAGCCTTCATTTTGTTCAACAGCAGGTCCCATATAAGACATCATATGTTTTTTGAACAGTGCTCCAATGGCTTGGTGTGATAAGTAGCCAACCTTTCGGAATTCGGCGTGGAGTTCTTTTTCAAAATTATAAAAAGCGACCTGCCTAAAGATGGTTGAAATGTCGGTGTCTAGTTTCATAACCATCAAGGCGAGCCGCAAATTGTCACCGGCTTTTTCAAGTAGTTCTTGTAATACAAAATCTTCCATGAAAGTACTGGCTACTTCAGTTGTGGCTATTGTTGTCCCGAAGTTTATCGCGTTTTGGGAAGCTTTTATCAACTCAAAATTAATTCCGTGGCCCATTTCGTGAGCTAGGGTTAAGACGTCGTTAAGTTTTTCTGTGTAGTTTAAAAGTGAGTAGGTGGGATGCGTAAGCAGGCCGTAAGTGCAATACGCACCACCTGTTTTACCCGTTTTAGGATATACATCTATCCTTCCATTAACGAAGCCTCTAAAGATATCTGAAAAGTTCTGGTCAAGATTGGAAAATACTTTATCAACAAGAGTCACAGCTTCGGAATAGGTATATTTTTTAGCAATTTTCCCATAAGGAACATTTCGTTCGTGGTACTCCAATTTTTCAACACCAAAAAGTTTTGCTTTTAATTTGTAAAAGTCAGCTGATATTTTAAAATTATTGGTAACTGTCGAGGTTAACGCATCAACAACATCTGTTTCCATATCGTCCGCCATGTGACGGGCCGAGTCTGGTCTTTTGTATCCGCGTAAGTCATCGTTAATTTTCTTGTCCTGTAATATTGAATTTAGTTCATTTTCAGCGATTTCTACGTTTACCTGCATTATGTCATTGAAAGCATCTGCTGCAGAATCCCTGACTTTTTTAGGCGAACTGGATAATAGACTTAAAATGTCGGAGAAATTTTTCTTTGTTTTTTTGCCCGGCTCTGTCAGAACAGTCCTTTCTTCCTTGGAGATAAAACTATTAGTCATTCTGACCCAGTTGGTGTGCGCGGGGTCTGCTTTTAAGTTCATCAACTTCTCTTCTGGTTCCGACAAGAGGTGTTCTGCGTGGACAAAAAGCCTTTCAAGGAAGTGTTTATATGGTAAGAGAGGTTTGTAGGATAGAAATTTCTTTTGGGTTTTTTTATCGGTTTTTGCAATTTTTATGGTGAAAAATTGTATGTCATTTTCGATCTTTTTGCCGAACTCCTGAATTTTGTTTAATCTTGCCTTAATCTTTGGACTGGTTTCATTTAAAGATTTCCTAAGGTGAAAGTAGTACCATTCTTGTGATCCTTCCCCCCAATTTTTTTGCCAAGCCTCATAGTCATCAAGTGCCTCTTTTAGTGTCTTGGGGTTTGTAAGATAGTCAGACCCATTTGCCCATTTAGTAATAAATGCATCACTGTGCCTATTAACACTAGCCCTTAATTTTTCTATTTTAGGGTCGTTATCTGATTTAAAAAGTGGAGTTAAGTCCCATTTGTACTTTACTTTCATTATTTCATGCGGGCTGGGTTTATTTTTCTTCTTCTTTCTGTATTTCTTTTTCGGCCTTTTCTCGGACTCTTTCTTCCTTCATATCTTCTTTTTGTACAGTTTTGTGAGCTTCAGACTTTTTGACATAAAAATTCATCATAGAAAATGTTATCATGCTGGCAAAAACAACTCCTATAGCGTTTACCAAAAACAAAAGCAGAGAGCCACTAACTATAGTCCAGCTAAATTTTGCTACACCAATGCCCACAACTGCCAGGGGTGGAATTAGTGCAACTGAAATTGCTATTCCTGGTAGGTTTTCGTTGAGCTTCGGTTTAACAAGTGCAAATGAGCCTGCAAGACCTGCCGCGATTGCGACACCCAGGTAAGGTAAAGTTGCTTGTGTTCTTGATATTATTTCGGTGTTAAAACCCGAAAAATGGGATGAGAAAAGTAGGGTTGTTACCGCTGAAATGATAATTCCCAAAGTCATCGATTTGATAACCGTATAAAAAGCTCGCGAAATAAGTTTTGCGTCTGACATGACTATACCAAGAGACAGTGAAAGAATTGGATAAAGTATTGGCGCAATGAGCATGCTGCCGATAATTACTGCAGAGTTATTTATCAAAAGTCCGAAGGTGGCTGTAAGTATTGAAAGGAGAATCATATAGAAAAAGTCCTGGCTTGGAGTACTTCCAGAAATTAGTCTTTCAATCGCAATACTTTTATCTTTTTCTTTTAGGTTATTAAATAGGATTATCATACCAGCCTTAGTTTAGCGTATTTTGGGAATGTTGGCAAAAAGAGTCTATTGAGTTTGTTTTTCTTCTCGAAGCTTAACTTTTATCGGTCTTACTAACATTACTCCCAGAGAAGCGATTTTGTACCCAACTGCCACTATAAAACCCATGAGAAGAAGGTGGGCGATCAAGTTCATCGGATGGTTGAGCAAATCTGAGCTTATCAGTTCTTGTTTTAAATTTGCACCAGCTGGGGCTTGGTCTACAAGCTTACCCATATCCATTGAGATGGCGTCAAAGTTAAAAGGGGTAATGGAATTAGTTTGACCTGTAAAGGTCTTGTAGACACTAAGTGTAGCCAAAAGTATCGTAGCTACTCCCACCAATATTAAAAGATAGCCAATTATTTTTTCTGATAAACCTTCTCCCATCATTTACAGTCTAGAGAGTTTCGGAAGATTAATCAAAATTTAGGCTAGTGTTTTAATGTTACATGTATTATTACATGTAACATTAGTGTGTCATTGTATATCAATCTGATAATTGCGGAGCTTGATTATTAGAAGTTTGACTTTTTCCTCTGTTATATCACCCGGCCTAATAGTGCAATGAGTAAATATTTGATTTTCGATATCTTTCCAAAGCGGTATGTACTTTTCGAAGATTCCCTTTTCATATATCCCTTTTTGCTTTGTTGAGTATCTTTTTTCTGCTTCAGTTAGTCGGTTAACCAAACTAACCACGCTCGAGGGAGATACTCGCATGTCCGAATAGACACAAATCTTTCTCGCAACATTCTGAGAATCGTGGATTTCTGGAGTTTTTACGAATCCAAACCCGTCGATAAGTTTGATAGTATTTTGGTCGATGCCTAACTCTTCACAAATTTTGTGGGTTGCTATATGGTCTTTGTTACCGTATCTATCAGTGAAATCTTTTTTTACTTTTTCCCAATACTTTATTTCTTTATTGCCGCCTTTGAGAAACAGTGTTAAGTTTGCTTTGATGATGTTACCCATATCGTGGAGTAAACATGCGGTAACGATAGAATCATTCTCAACCCCATCTTCGAAGTTATCTGCAATTATAGAGGCAACGCCGGCCACCCGTAACATGTGCAGTTGTAACTGCGGCATGATTTTGTATTGTTGGAAAATTTCAGAGATGTTCATAAATTAGCTCAAGAATAAACAAATAAAAACTTATCTAATACCCAACTAA
>CAYTOP010000009.1:0-548 GCA_964439585.1 uncultured Gammaproteobacteria bacterium | reverse complement strand
TTATCTCGTCTTTGTAAGTTTCCCCCTTGTTGTCAATTAGTATTGTTTTAAACTTTCCTTTTGCCAACTTTTTCAGATAACTTGTGGTGAAGAACCTTTTAACCAAACCACTCGGAGTTAGGTAGAGCCCCTCTTCTATTTCCCGGGAGAGCGACACTTCAGGGTCTGCTAGTGTATTGAAAAGCGATGTAAAAAGCCCATTTGGTTTCAAGACTCTATGAATCTCATCAAATATCTTTATGGTAATTGTTCCGCTAAAATACTGCAGTGCCAGATGTGAGTAAACTACGTCGAAACTTTCATTTGGGTAGGATAATGGTTGAGATAAATCTAGATGCTTTAGTTTAAGTTTCACTCTTTGCTTTTTGGCTTTTGTTCTAAGCAAACTCAGAGCTTCTTTCGAGAAGTCGGTAGCTAGTACGTCCAAACCCAACTCTGCGAAAAATCTGGCATCTTGACCCTGACCCGCACCTAGTTCTAGAAGCTTTCCTTTCTCAGGTAAATAGCGTCTAACAAATTTGGCAAAAATAGTGGGTTTGTCAATCCAA